>JAIOOY010000015.1 GCA_021414145.1 Methylophilales bacterium
TCAACACCAACGAAAATCCCTATCCTCCAAGCCCCAAAGCCATTGCCGCGATGCAGGCAGTGATAGGCGAAACGTTACGACTATATCCCGACCCGGGCAGTGACAAGCTGCGAGAAACCATTGCCACTTACCACGGCTTGCAAGCGAATCAGGTGGTCGTCGGAAATGGCTCGGATGAAGTGCTGGCACATGCGTTTCAAGCATTATTGAAACACGATTTGCCGATTCTGTTTCCCGACATCACCTATAGCTTTTACCCGGTGTATTGTGGTTTGTTCGGTATCAACTTTGAGACGGTGGCACTGGATCAAGCGTTCCAGATACAGTTGGGACAGTATCTAAAACCTAACGGCGGCATTATCTTCCCCAATCCAAATGCTCCTACGGGTTGTGCTGTGACGCTGGCCGATATTGAGGAATTGCTCAATGCCAATACTGAATCGGCGGTAGTGGTAGACGAAGCCTATGTGGATTTTGGTTGTGAATCTGCGGTCAGCCTAGTAGATCGCTATCCGCAATTACTGGTGGTGCATACTTTATCCAAAGCCCGCTCTTTGGCGGGCTTGCGCGTTGGATATGCGGTAGGCAACGCGACATTGATAGAAGGCTTGAATCGGGTCAAGGACAGCTTCAATTCTTATCCTTTAGACAAGGTGGCACAGGTTGGTGCGGCAGCCGCGGTAGAAGACCGTGAGCATTTTGAAACTACGCGCCAACAAGTAATAGGTAGCCGAGTACGTCTAGTTGCAGGCTTGCAGCAACTCGGCTTTGAAGTGCTGCCTTCTGTTGCCAATTTCATCATGGCAAAACATTCTGGACATGACGGCGCAGTCCTAACTGCCGCCTTGCGTGAACGCAGCATCATCGTACGCCATTTCAAGAATCCAACGCGTATTGCACCGTTTTTGCGGATTACCGTAGGGACCGATGCACAATGTGATGCATTGCTTTCGGCGCTCAGCGAGATTTTACGATAGAATATGTCTACTTTTCAGCAGGTTAAACCTAATGCGTAGCGCCACCATAGATCGCAACACCAACGAAACCAAAATCAGCGTCAGCTTGAATCTGGACGGTAGTGGCAAAGCCGAGCTTGCCACAGGCTTGGGCTTCCTCGACCACATGCTGGATCAAATTGCGCGCCACGGCATGATGGATGTAAGTGTGCAAGCCAAAGGCGATCTTCACATAGACGCGCATCACACGGTGGAAGACATCGGCATCACTTTGGGACAGGCATTTGCCAAAGCCATAGGCGACAAAAAAGGCATACGCCGTTACGGCCATGCTTATGTGCCTTTGGATGAGGCGCTTTCGCGCGTGGTGATTGATATTTCCGGTCGACCGGAGATGGAGTTTGATGTGAAATTCACTCGCGCTATGGTGGGTGAATTTGATCTGGATTTAATCCACGAATTCTTCCAAGGCTTTGTCAACCACGCCATGATTACGCTGCACATTGATAATCTGCGTGGTCACAATGCCCACCATCAATCTGAAACCGTCTTCAAGGCATTCGGGCGTGCGCTACGCATGGCGGCTGAACTCGACCCGCGCATGGCAGGCGTGATGCCTTCTACTAAAGGTAGCCTATAACGCTTTTTGTTTTGCCTATATGACGGAAATCGCAGTAATAGACTATGGCATGGGCAATTTGCGTTCGGTAGCGCAGGCTTTGACGCATGTGGCTGAGGGGCGTTCGGTGACTATTACCAGTGATGCTGAAATAATTGCCAAAGCCAAATACGTGGTGTTCCCCGGTCAAGGTGCGATGCCGGATTGTGTACGGGAGTTGGATGCTAGAGGCTTGCGTGGTGCGGTACTAGACGCAGCGACCAATAAGCCTTTCTTGGGTATCTGCATAGGTTTGCAATTGTTGTTTGAGCATAGCGAGGAGGGTGATATAGCTGGCTTGGGTGTGTTCAAAGGTAGCGTTAAAAGATTCGTATCCCCGCTGCAAGACGCGCAAGGCAATAAGTTGAAAGTGCCGCACATGGGCTGGAATCAAGTGCATCAGGAGCGCGCGCATCCTTTATGGCAGGGGATTGCTCAGGATGCCCGTTTTTACTATGTGCATAGCTATTACGTTGTGCCGGACGACGATGCCATCATTACCGGCACTAGCGAGTATCCGACGCGCTTTACCTCGGCAGTAGCGCGCGATAACATTTTTGCGGTACAGTTTCACCCGGAGAAAAGCCAGCACGCTGGTTTGCAACTACTCAAAAACTTTATTCACTGGGACGGAAATCCCTAGTTTTTATTTATAGCCATCCACAATAATCATGCTAATCATTCCTGCGATTGATCTCAAAGACGGCCACTGTGTGCGCCTAAAACAAGGTTTGATGGAAGAATCCACAGTGTTTTCTGAAGATCCGGGCGCGATGGCGCGAACTTGGGTTGAGCGCGGCGCGCGGCGCTTGCACTTGGTAGATTTGAATGGTGCTTTTGCTGGTAAGCCAGTGAACGAGGCTGCCATTAAAGCCATCGTGGATGCGGTGGGCGGTGAGATTCCTATCCAGCTTGGAGGTGGCATTCGTGATTTGGACACCATAGAACGCTATTTGGACGACGGCATCAGTTACGTCATTATTGGCACCGCAGCCGTGAAGAATCCAGGATTCTTGCACGAAGCCTGCGACGCTTTCCCCGGACACATCATCGTTGGTTTAGATGCCAAGGATGGCAAGGTCGCGGTTGATGGTTGGTCTAAATTGACCGGACACGATGTGGTGGATTTGGCCAAGCGCTTTGAAGGTTATGGCGTGGAAGCTGTGGTCTATACCGACATCGGACGCGATGGGATGTTGACCGGAGTCAACATCGAAGCCACCGTGGCGCTCGCGCAGAAGCTCATCATCCCTGTTATCGCGAGTGGTGGCATCACTAATCTGGAAGACGTGAAGCGCTTATGCGCAGTGGAAGCCGAAGGCATCATGGGAGCCATTACAGGCCGCGCCATCTACGAAGGTACGCTGGATTTTGCTAAAGCGCAGAATTTAGCCGATGAGCTTAACGGTTAATGGGGTTAGCTAAACGTATCATTCCCTGCCTTGATGTCACCGATGGGCGTGTCGTCAAAGGTATCAATTTTCTAGAGTTACGCGACGCGGGCGACCCGGTTGAAATTGCCCGTCGCTACGACGAGCAAGGCGCAGATGAACTCACTTTTCTCGATATCACCGCTAGTTCAGACAATCGCGGCCTGATTTTTCACATCATCGAACAAGTCGCGAACCAGGTTTTTATTCCCTTAACCGTCGGCGGCGGGGTACGTGCGGTGGAAGATGTACGCAATCTGCTCAATGCTGGAGCAGACAAAGTCAGTATCAACACCGCGGCGATATTGAATCCGCAACTGGTGGCTGATGCCGCTGGCAGATTCGGTTCGCAGTGTATCGTGGTGGCCATAGACGCCAAGCGTGTGGATGGCCATTGGGAAGTATTTACTCATGGCGGTCGCAAACCTACTGGTATCAACGCTGTCGAATGGGCACAGCATATGGTGGCCTTAGGTGCTGGAGAATTATTATTGACCAGCATGGATAGAGATGGGACTAGAATTGGTTTTGATCTGGAACTGACGCGCGCCATTTCCGATGCGGTTGAAGTCCCCATCATTGCCAGCGGTGGCGTGGGTAATCTGGATCATCTGGTAGATGGTGTAAAGCTCGGCGGAGCAGATGCGGTGCTGGCGGCGAGCATTTTTCACTACGGCGAGTATACGGTGGCAGAGGCCAAAAATTATATGCAACAGCGCGGGATAGAAGTGAGGCTGTAATGACCGATGTCTGGCTCAATAAAGTGAATTGGACGCATGACGGCTTGGTGCCTGTCATCGCGCAGGAATTCGGTACGGGGAAAGTGCTGATGTTCGCCTGGATGGATAGAGACGCGCTGAAATTGAGTGTGGAGACGGGTGAGGCGGTGTATTGGTCGCGCTCACGCAAAAAACTGTGGCGCAAGGGCGAAGAGTCCGGTCATGTGCAAAAGATCAAGGAAATCCGGCTAGATTGCGACGAAGACGTGATATTGCTGACGGTGGAGCAAGTGGGCGGAATCGCTTGCCATACTGGGCGTTATCACTGCTTTTTCCAAAAATTGGAAGGCACGGAATGGCTGATAGATGAACCTGTGCTAAAGAATCCTGACGAGATATATCATCATGAGTGACGTACTGAAACGCTTGGCTGAAATGCTGGAAGAGCGCAAGAACGCTGACCCCGCGTTGTCTTATGTTGCCAAGCTGTACGCCAAAGGTAACGACGCGATTTTGAAAAAGATAGGCGAAGAAGCCACCGAGACAGTGATGGCGGCGAAAGACGGTGACAAGGCGCAGATAGTCTATGAGACTGCTGATTTGTGGTTTCATACGCTGGTGATGTTGGCGCATCACAATCTTAGTCCCGATGATGTGCTGAATGAACTGGCTCGACGTGAAGGCTTGTCTGGCCTAGAGGAAAAGGCGGGGAGAGGAAAATGAGCGATTGCATATTTTGCAAAATTGTCGCGGGTATCATCCCCAGTAAAAAACTGTATGAAGACGAAGAGCTAATTGCTTTCCATGACATTCACCCCATTGCACCCGTGCATTTTTTGCTGGTGCCCAAGCTGCATGTGGCGAGTTTGGCGGATTGTGATGTTTCGCATCAAGCCTTGCTGGCCAAGATGTTGCTGTTAGCGCCAAAACTGGCGCAGGAGCAAGGTTTGGACAAAGGTTTCCGCACCATGATTAACACCGGTAGCGGTGGCGGGCAAGAGGTGTTTCATCTGCATTTTCATGTGTTCGGTGGTGGCGCGACCATCCCAAAAACTTAGGAGGCATCATGGGTTCATTCAGTATTTGGCATTGGTTGGTGGTGTTGGCGATTGTTATTGTAGTGTTCGGCACCAAAAAACTGCGTAATGTCGGCAGCGATCTAGGCGGCGCGGTCAAAGGTTTCAAAGACGCGATGAAGGAAGACGAAAAGATTGAAGACGGGCGCACGGTAGAAGGCGAAAAGTCGGACAAGTACTAGCCCATGTTTGATGTTGGTTTTTCTGAAATTCTCGTCATCTTAGTTGTGGCGTTGGTGGTTATTGGCCCAGAAAAATTGCCTAAAGTAGCGCGTACACTGGGTTTGCTGACGGGGCGGTTGCAGCGTTACGCAGCGAATATCAAGGCCGATGTGGAACGTGAGCTACGCAATGAAGAAGTGCTACGGATAGAGCGCGAAGCAAAAAACACTATCACGCAAATTGAAAGTGGTATTAGCAAAGTCATCAAAGAAGAAGTCAATAGTATCCATGGGAAAATCCCGTGAGTGATTCTGCCAGCTTCATCTCCCACTTGATCGAATTGCGCAGCCGCCTCATCCGCGCTGTGTTGGGCATGGTGTTGGCTTTTTTGTGCCTGTTTCCATTCGCCAACAAGCTCTATACTTTGCTAGCACAGCCCTTGCTGGCCAAACTCCCCGCTGGCGGACATCTCATCGCCACTTCCGTTACCACGCCATTCTTGGTCCCGCTCAAAGTGGCGTTTGCTACTGCGATGTTAGTGTCGCTACCTTACACGCTTGCTCAAATCTGGGGCTTTGTCGCCCCTGGCCTGTATACCCATGAAAAGCGTTTCATTGCGCCTCTGGTGGTGGTGAGCACGTTGCTGTTTTTCGTTGGTATGGCGTTTGCATATTTCATCGTGTTCCCCGTGGTGTTCGGCTTCTTTGTGGCGACGGCACCGGAAGGTGTGCAGGTAATGACCGACATCGGCAACTATCTGGATTTCGTCATCACTCTGTTTATCGCCTTCGGCGTGGCGTTTGAAGTTCCGGTGATAGTGGTTGCCTTGGTCAAATTCGGCTGGGTGAGCGTCGCAAAACTCAAGGAAATTCGCCCATATGCGATTGTTGGCGCATTTATTTTGGGCGCGATTTTTACCCCGCCGGATGTTGTGTCGCAACTGATGTTCTAGATCCCGCGCGCTTCTCCGACTATTGTCCTAACGGTTTGCAAGTGCAAGGCCGCGCTGAAGTGAATCTGTTGGTGAGCGGCGTTTCGGCCAGTTTGGCTTTTATTGAACAGGCAACAGAGGCGGGGGCAGATGCTGTTCTTGTACATCACGGCTGGTTTTGGAAAAATGAAGATGCGCGAGTGATTGGCACCAAGCACACGCGGTTGAAATTTCTGCTGGAACGCGACATTAGCCTTATCGCCTATCATTTGCCATTGGATGCACATGCAGAGTTGGGCAATAACGTGCAACTGGCGCAGCGCTTGGGTTTTGAGTTGCAAGGGTGGTTTGGACAGCAGAACATCGCGGCATATGGTCGTTTGCCGCGGGCGATGTCTTTGCAAGGGCTGAGCGAGCATGTGCAAACGGTGCTGGACCGCGCGCCGTTTGTGGTGGGCGAAGCAGACAAAAAGATACAAACCATCGCCTGGTGTACTGGTGCGGCGCAAGATTATTTGTCACAGGCCGTGGAGTTGGGGGTGGATGCATTCTTGACGGGTGAGGTTTCTGAACAGACCGTGCATTTGGCGCGTGAATCTGGTGTTGCTTTCATCGCGGCGGGTCATCATGCTACTGAAAGATATGGAGTTCAGGCATTAGGCCAGCATTTGGCAGAGAATTTCGGTTTGAAGCACATTTTTATAGATGTAGATAATCCAATATAGTCAATAGATTACGATAATTTTGTTTTAGTTTTCAAATGAAAACTGTACAATGCGACTTTTCGCACGATGCCCCGGTTATAGGATGACGAAATGGCAAAACAAGCTAAACAGCAAGTAGATCAAGGCAAACGCAACTTCCTCATTGCGGCAACCGCAGGCATGGGGGCAGTGGGAGCAACAGCCGTTGCGGTACCATTTGTAGCGAGCATGTTGCCATCCGAGCGCGCTAAAGCGGCTGGCGCGCCAGTCGAAGTGGATATCTCCAAAGTGGCACCTGGCGAGATGCTGCCTGTTGAATGGCGTGGCAAGCCGGTATGGGTGGTGCATCTGACCCCGGAGATGAAAGCTTCTCTAGGCAAGCATAACGACAAGCTGTCAGACCCAATGCTGGAAGTGACTTCGCAGCAGCCCGAGTATTGCAAGAATGCCACGCGTTCTTTGAAGCCGGACGTGGTGGTAATGGTGGGGATTTGTACCCATTTGGGTTGCTCGCCTACAGCCAAATTACAGGCCGGAGGTGATATGGGCGCGGACTGGACGGGCGGTTTTTTCTGCCCCTGCCACGGTTCCAAGTTTGACCTCGCCGGTCGTGTATTCAAAGGCTCCCCCGCTCCCAAGAATCTGGAAGTTCCGCCACACAAATACCTCAGCGATACGGTGCTGCTGATTGGTGACGATAGTAAGGGGACAGCATAATGAAGAATTGTATGAAATGCATGCTGGACTGGGTGGATGCCCGTTTTCCACTGACTTCTAACTGGAAAACTCATCTTTCCGAATACTACGCCCCTAAGAATTTTAATTTCTGGTACTACTTTGGCTCGCTGGCGTTGCTGGTGCTGGTGATACAGATTGTTACCGGTATCTTTCTTACCATGCATTACAAGCCAGAAGCTACGATGGCGTTCAGTTCTGTCGAGTACATCATGCGTGATGTGACGGGCGGCTGGATTATCCGCTACATGCACTCTACCGGCGCTTCAATGTTTTTTGTGGTGGTGTATATGCACATGTTCCGTGGCCTGCTTTATGGTTCGCATCGTAATCCGCGAGAGCTGATTTGGTTATTCGGCGTAGGTATTTTCCTGTGCTTGATGGGCGAGGCGTTCTTTGGCTACCTGTTGCCTTGGGGTCAAATGTCCTACTGGGGAGCGCAGGTAATTATCAACCTGTTTACCTCGATTCCATTCGTTGGCCCCGATATTTCGGAATGGCTGCGCGGTGATTACGTGGTGTCGGATGCTACTTTGAATCGCTTTTTTGCTTTCCATGTGATCGCCCTGCCTTTGGTGCTGCTGGGCTTGGTGGTGGCGCACATCATCGCGCTGCACGAAGTCGGTTCCAACAATCCGGACGGTATCGAAATCAAGGCCAAAAAAGACCCCAAGACGCATATTCCGCTAGATGGTATCCCGTTTCACCCGTATTACACCGTGAAGGACATCATGGGTGTAGTGGTGTTTTTGATAGTGTTTGCCAGCGTGGTGTTTTTCGCGCCTGAGATGGGTGGTTATTTCTTAGAGGCCAATAACTTTATTCCGGCTAACCCGCTGGTGACGCCACCACATATCGCGCCGGTGTGGTATTTCACGCCTTACTACTCGATTTTGCGTGCAGTGCCGCCCATCCTCAATTCACAGTTCCCCGGAGTGGTGGCGATGGGCGCTTCGGTGGTGATTTTCGCTTTCTTGCCTTGGCTGGATCGCAGCCCGGTCAAATCCATACGTTATCGCGGGCCACTCTATAAGCGTTGGTTAGCCGCTTTTGTGGTGAGCTTTCTGGTGTTGGGCTATTTGGGTACCGAGCCTTCCAACGTGTGGGGGCAGTTTGCAGCCAGCATGCCGATTATCGGTGGGGCTGACCGTGCGACAGTAGTGGCGCGTTTCTTCATGGCCATCTATTTTGCCTTCTTCTTGCTAATGCCTTGGTATAGCAAGCGGGACACTACCAAACCAGTGCCAGAAAGGGTGACAGCATAATGAAGAATTTATTGTTGATACTGGTGCTGCTGCTGCCAACCGCGCTGTTGGCCAATGAAAGTATTCACATGGAAAGGGCACCGGTGAATCTGGATGATCAGGCCTCGCTCCAACGCGGCGCTAAAACTTTCATCAATTATTGCTTGAATTGCCATAGTGCTTCGGCCATGCGCTACAACCGCCTACAGGATATTGGCCTTACCAACGAGCAAATCAAGGCGAACTTGCTGCTGGCTGGCGAAAAAGTAGGCGATACCATGACTGTGGCCATGAATGCGAAAGAAGCCAAGGTTTGGTTCGGCGCTGCGCCACCGGATTTGTCGGTAGAAGCGCGTGCACGTGGCGCGGATTGGCTCTACGCCTATATGCGCGGTTTTTATCGTGACGACACACGGCCGACAGGTTGGAACAACAAGGTGTTCGATAAGGTCGGTATGCCGCACGTGCTCTATGAATTGCAAGCCACTCTCAAGCCCGCAGAATATGACGCAGTGGTCGCCGACTTGGTGAATTACATGGTGTATATGGCCGAACCCGCCAAACTGGTACGCGGGAATTTGGGTTTGATCGTATTGCTGTTCTTGGGCGTGTTCTTTGTGTTGGCGCGTGCTTTGAAGAAAGAGTTCTGGAAAGACATCCACTAACTTTAGTTTGCGGTAATTTTTGCGGGGGAAGCATTTCATGCTTTCCCCGTCTTTTATTTTGTAGTGACTTTTTTTGAGTAGATAAAATTATGATGACCCTGTATTCAGGCACCACCTGTCCGTATAGCCACCGATGCCGCATCGTGCTGTTTGAAAAAGGCATGGATTTTGAGGTGATAGACATTGACGCTACCAACAAGCCCGAAGACCTGATTGAGATCAGCCCGGATAATCGCTTGCCGGTTTTGGTGGAACGCGATTTACGTTTGGATATCGCCAATATCATCAATGAGTACATTGATGAACGTTTCCCACATCCTCAATTGATGCCGCCTGACCCTGTGATGCGTGCCCGCGCGCGGCTGTTTTTGCATAATTTTGAAGAGCAACTGTTCTCGCATATCGCCGATATCGAAAACAACACAGCCAAAGTGGACGAGGCTCGCGCGGCTATTCGCGACGGTTTGACCGTCATCGCGCCGATATTTGCGCGTCAGCAATTTATGCTGGGTGACGAGTTTTCTATGGTGGACGTGGCTATTACGCCATTGTTGTGGCGCTTGAACCATTACGGTATCGAACTACCCAAGCAAGCTGCGCCATTACTGACCTACGCAGAGCGTATCTTTAGTCGTCCAGCCTATATTGAAGCGATGACTCCGCACGAGCGTGCAATGCGGAAGTAGCCGTGAGCGAACCGACCTCCACCAAACCCTATATGATTCGTGCCATTTACGAGTGGTGCGTAGATAACGGTTTGACTCCGCATTTGATGGTGCTGGTGGATGGTGGGACGCGCGTACCTATGGGCTTTGTGAAGGATGGCGAGATTGTATTTAACATCAACTATTCCGCTATCAAAGGCTTGCAGATGGAGAATGATGCGATTACCTTCTCTGCCAGATTCAACGGTGTTCCGCAGAACATTTACATCCCTATCAACGCGGTAAAGGGCATTTTTGCGCGTGAAAATGGTCAAGGCATGTTTTTTGATCCAGAGCAAAGTCCCTCGCCACCTATTAGCGGTGGCGCACCACCAAACCCCAAGAAAAAACCCAGTCTCAAGCTGGTTAAGTAAACCTCACAGTCAACTCAAGGCGTGTTTGTGTATAATGCGCGGCTGTATTTTTCCTAAGATTTAACTGCCGGATTAGCTCAGTTGGTAGAGCAGCTGATTTGTAATCAGAAGGTCGGGGGTTCGACTCCTCTATCCGGCACCAGATTTAAGCGAGTGGTTAAAGGCGACGGACTGTAAATCCGTTCTCTCTGAGTACGAAGGTTCGAATCCTTCCCCCTCCACCAGCAAGGTGGTTTTTGAGTTTGGTGAAGGTGATGGTAGTAAAGGTTTGGTTGTATTTGTAGGTCGTAAGTTTGCGGGTGTAGCTCAATGGTAGAGCAGAAGTTTTCCAAACTTATGACGAGGGTTCGATTCCCTTCACCCGCTCCAGTCTTGTAGTTTGATGGCCATATGCTAGCGGAAGTAAAAGTGCTGGCAGGCGTTAAAAACGCCCATGTGGCTCAGTGGTAGAGCACCCCCTTGGTAAGGGGGAGGTCGCGAGTCCGATTCTCGCCATGGGCACCATATATTTGAAGTTAAATAAAAGCGTAGTGATGTACTAGATTTTCTAAAAGTAGGTTTTTCTGCAAGCTTAATTAGTTAAAAGGAATTTCATCATGGCAAAAGGCAAATTTGAGCGTACTAAGCCCCACGTGAACGTGGGCACGATTGGTCACGTAGATCATGGTAAGACGACGTTAACGGCGGCGATTACTACTATACTTTCAAAGAAGTTTGGCGGCGAAGCCAAGGCGTATGACCAAATTGACGCAGCGCCAGAAGAAAAGGCGCGCGGCATTACCATTAACACTGCCCACGTTGAATACGAAACCGCCAACCGCCACTACGCCCACGTTGATTGCCCGGGCCACGCCGACTATGTAAAGAACATGATTACCGGTGCCGCGCAAATGGACGGCGCTATTCTGGTGTGCTCTGCCGCTGACGGTCCAATGCCGCAAACCCGCGAACACATCCTGTTGGCTCGCCAAGTGGGTGTGCCTTACATTGTCGTATACCTGAACAAGGCCGACATGGTAGACGACGCAGAACTGCTGGAACTGGTCGAAATGGAAGTGCGAGAGTTGCTCAGCAAGTACGACTTCCCAGGTGACGACACCCCGATTGTGACTGGCTCTGCCAAGCTCGCTCTCGAAGGCGACCAATCCGAGATGGGCGAACCTTCCATCTTGCGTCTGGCCGAAGCTCTTGACTCCTATATCCCCATGCCTAAGCGCGCCATTGATGGCCCCTTCCTGATGCCGGTAGAAGACGTATTCTCCATCTCTGGTCGCGGCACTGTAGTCACTGGTCGTGTAGAACGCGGTGTGGTCAAAGTCGGCGAAGAAATTGAAATCGTTGGTCTCAAGCCAACTCTTAAGACCACCTGCACCGGTGTGGAAATGTTCCGCAAGCTGCTGGATCAAGGTCAAGCTGGCGACAATGTCGGCGTGCTGCTGCGTGGTACCAAGCGCGAAGAAGTGGAACGTGGTCAAGTGCTGGCTAAACCCGGTTCTATCACCCCGCACACCAAGTTCACCGCCGAGATCTACGTACTTGGCAAGGACGAAGGCGGCCGTCACACGCCATTCTTCAATGGCTACCGTCCACAGTTCTATTTCCGTACCACTGACGTGACCGGAGCTGTAGAACTGCCAGCAGGCACTGAGATGGTGATGCCAGGTGACAACGTTTCCATCACGGTTGCTTTGATTGCGCCTATCGCGATGGAAGACGGCCTGCGCTTCGCGATTCGTGAAGGTGGTCGTACCGTCGGTGCTGGTGTGGTAGCTAAAATTATCGAGTAAAA
>JAIOOY010000007.1 GCA_021414145.1 Methylophilales bacterium
AGCAGCATTGAAGTCAGAACCGATCAGCACTTCGCTGTCTGGACCAGTGCTGTATGCCTTCCATGCCAAAGAGCCGTCCTTCAGGTTGTAAGCTGCCATGAAGCAACGCACACCGAATTCAGCACCGGAGCAACCGGTCAGGATCTTGTCTTTGATAACGTGAGGAGCATTGGTATTGGTAGCACCAACCTTAGGATCGGTGTTACGAACATCCCAAACTTTAGCGCCGGACTTAGCATCCAGAGCAACCAGCATGCCGTCATTTTGTTGCAAGAAGATCTTACCATCGCCATAGCCCAGACCACGGTTCACGTTGTCGCAGCACAACACTGCTTGAACGGATGGGTCTTGTTTAGGGAAATAGGCCCAAGCGATTTTTTGATTGTCGTTCAGGTCAAGTGCGTACACGTTGTTTGGGAACGCGGTGTGCACATACATCATGTTACCGATAACCAATGGAGCACCTTCGTGACCACGGTTTACACCGGTAGCGAATGTCCAAGCAGCCTTCAGGTTCTTAACGTTGCCTTTGTTGATTTGGGTCAGTTTAGAATAAGCTTGGTTGTCGTGTTGACCACGTGGGTGCGCCCAATTGTTTGAATCTTTCATTGCAGCTTCTTGATCGGCAGCGGCCATTGCAACCATAGGCAGAGCCATAGTTACGCCAATTGCCAACTTGATTTTGCTAATCTTCATTTGATATCTCCATAGTGAGTACGTCTTTATGAGTAGTTTTCCCATATCACCTTTGACTCCAAAAAGGCTACATCGACATAGGATTGCTCCTTAAGCCTCTTCAAACGTTTGTGAATATCACACGCGTCTAAATCGAATCATCACAAGTACGAATTTCATTAAACCGCAGGCTAAGTATCTTCATACGTGATGACCCAAACGAAGCAACGCAAACTTTATACAAAATATGTTTGATCAAAATCCTCCAGATTTAAAATTCGTAATGGTCCAGATTGTTTCCAGCGATTTGCCATGAGTGATGGTTGAGTCACAAATTTCGCTATGTTATGTTACTGATTAGGAACTTTTAATTTAGCATCTAGTCAGTTACAAAATGTTGCGATCATGGACTCTTGGCCTAACGATCAATCGAGATTCGGGTGTTGCGGTTTATTTGCAGATTGCTCAAGGCATTATCAAAGAAATTCAACGTGGGCGTTTGCTGCCAGGTTCCCTGCTTCCTAGCAGCAGGGAGTTGGCTGAGCAACTGGGGATTAATAGAAAGACCGTCATTCTGGCCTACGATGAGCTCATCGCCGAAGGATGGTTGATTGCTAAGCATAAAAAAGGTACTTTTGTTGCGCGCAGCATTGCCATGATTGATGCATTGCTGAAAACGGTAGATGTATCTGTTGCGCAACTTGACTCGCCAAAACGCAACGGTACTGCAGATATCTCCAAAAGCCAGACTTGCAACGACAATGTCATCAGCTTCAGCGAAGGCGTGCCAGATACGCGTAACATTCCTTTTGAGGCACTATCGCGGGCTTTTCGACATGCACTGATTACAGTCGCGCGCACCAACCGATATTCTGAAGATCCTAAAGGCTCGCTCGCACTTCGTGAGGCGAAAACTGCCATGCTAAACATGGAAAGAGGATTAAACATAAGTGTTGACAATGTTTGTATCGTACGCGGTATTCAGATGGGAATTTTTCTTGCTGCGCGCATCTTGGTAAAGCCCGGTGACAGTGTGGTGCTGGAGAGCTTGAGCTATCCGCCTGCGCGCGAAGCATTCAGAAGTTGTGGCGCTGATTTGTTGAGTGTCAAGGTGGATGCAGAAGGCATGGACATGGAGGCGCTGGCAAGTCTGTGTTCTCAGCGCCGCGTGCGACTGGTGTACGTGACTCCGCATCATCAGTTCCCTACTACGGTAATTATGTCAGCTGATCGCAGACAAAAGTTGCTTGCACTGGCGGAGCAATATGACTTCACCATTATCGAGGACGTTTACGACTTCGAAATCCACTTCTCTCATTCCCCTGTGTTACCACTGGCTAGCATGGATCGAATGGGTAGGGTTGTTCATGTGGGGTCGCTTTCCAAAGTGTTGACGCCCAGTTTGCGTGTGGGTTACATCGCTGCGAACAGCAATTTTATTGATCGCTGCGCTGCAGAAATCATGGTGGTGGATAGGTTGGGCAATATCGTGACTGAGCTGGCAGTAGCGGAATTGTTGAATAATGGCGAGCTTAAACGCCACGTTCGCCGCATGACAAAAATTTACAATGAACGTAGGCTAGCTCTTGCAGAGTTAGTGACCAAGGAGCTTTCTGCTTTTGCTGCATTCGATATGCCGGAAGGAGGCTTGGCACTCTGGTTGCATCTGAGTGAGCAGATTGATATTGAACAGCTATTACATGATATGGAAAAGTTTCAAGTCAGCGTCCTGCCCGGCAGGTTATTCTCGGTTGATCATCAGCAAGTGCAAGCCATACGATTGGGCTACGGGAATTTGGATATTAGTGAATTGGCTACTGGTGTGCGGCGTTTGAGATATGCCCTGGAACAACAGGGTAAAAGGTTGAACTGATACTAGGTTGTCTACAAAACTAACAATCGGCGGGGATTGATTTGACCATCGCCCATATTCTCTCCCAAGCCCAAAAATATATGCTCTGGTGCGTATACACGGGTCATACCCAATTTGGACATTCCTGTTTTCCACACCGCTTGACCCTGACGGAAATAGTGCGTGCTGTCGGCATCAAGTTCGATTTCAGGCAACTCTGATACTAGCGCATCTACGGGTAACAGATGTGCGTCACGCTGGGTCGCGGATTGATTTTCCAATGCTTCCAATGTGAGCGCATCCTTCAGCATAAATCCACCCGTGGTAGTTCGTCTTAGGGCAATTAAATGCGCACCACAGCCTAGTTCTTTGCCTATGTCTTCCGCCAGCACGCGAATATAGGTGCCTTTACTGCAAGTGACGATGATTTCTGCTTGGTCGCCGTTAAAAGTTTGCAGTGCAATATTGTGGATCGTGACCGGCCGTGACTTACGTTCAATCTCAACACCAGCGCGCGCATACTCGTAGAGCGGCTTACCTTGATGTTTGAGCGCCGAATGCATGGGCGGGGTTTGTTGGATATCACCTAAAAAACTATGCATGACACGCTCAAAATCAGCGCGCAAAACATTGATGGAACTACGGCTGGTGACGTCGCCTTCGGTGTCACCGGTGGTGGTGGTCACGCCTAGTTGCAGCGTGGCAATATAGCTTTTGTCGGCATCCAAAAGCTGGTGCGAAAACTTGGTGGCCTCGCCCAAACAAATAGGTAGTAAGCCAGTGGCGAATGGATCTAGATTGCCGGTATGTCCTGCTTTGGCGGCGGTAAATAGGCGTTTGACGACTTGCAGCGCTTGGTTAGATGAGTAGCCAACGGGTTTGTCCAACAGCAATACGCCGTTGATGGGTCTTTTGATGCGCTTGAATTGCACAGGCTTAGATTTTATTGCTGGCGTTGGCTTGATCTATCAATTGAGACAGCGCAAAACCGCGATCTATCGAGGTGTCATGCACAAAATGCAGTTGCGGCACAGTACGCAGCAACATGCGTTTGGCGAGTTGCCCGCGCAAAAAGCCAGCAGCTTGTTCAAGCCCTAAGACAGTCTCCGCTGCATCTTCCATGGTGGCGAAGAAGATTTTGGCGTGTGCCAAATCTCCGGCCACCTCTACTTCGGTGATGGTCGCGCGGCCGACTCTGGGGTCTTTCACTTCAAATTGCAGCAAATCCGCCAACTCGCGCTTGATCTGCTCGGCTATGCGGTTGCTGCGGGAAAACGCTTTTGCCATGTGCTTTTATGTGTAACTTATAGCGAAGTACGTGCAACTTCTACCACTTCAAACACTTCAAGCTGGTCTCCTACGACAAGGTCATTGAAATTCTTTAATGACAAGCCGCATTCAAAGCCGTTCTTCACTTCCTTCACGTCATCCTTGAAACGCTTGAGCGAATCCAGGTCGCCGCTATGGATGACCACATTGTCGCGCAGCAAGCGTACTTTGGCAGTGCGCTTGATGATGCCGTCGGTAACGTAGCAACCGGCAATAGTGCCGATTTTGGAGATGGTGAATACTTCTCGCACTTCCACCATGCCGATGACGTTTTCCTTGTGGTCTGGCGACAACATACCGGTCAAGGCGGCGCGTACTTCATCTACGGCTTCGTAGATAATGGTGTAGTAACGCACATCCACGCCAGCGGATTCGATGAGCTTACGTGCCCCGGCATCGGCGCGAACGTTGAAGCCGATGACAACTGCGCCTGAAGCTACTGCCAAGTTGACATCCGACTCGGTGATGCCACCTACGCCGGTGTGTAGCACATTGACTTTGACTTCGTCGGTAGAAAGCTTTTGCAATGAAGTGGAAAGTGCTTCATAAGAGCCTTGTACGTCTGATTTGATAATAAGAGCCAATGACTGAATTGCGCCCTCAGCCATGTTCTCGAACATGTTCTCAAGCTTGGCAGCTTGTTGCTTGGCCAGCTTCACGTCGCGGAATTTTCCTTGACGGAACAGGGCGATTTCACGCGCTTTACGCTCGTCATTGAGTACGATAGTTTCTTCGCCAGCATTAGGCACATCTGATAAACCCAGTACTTCGACCGGAATCGAAGGGCCCGCTTCTTTGATGTCCTTGCCGTTCTCGTCCAGCATGGCGCGCACACGACCAAACACACTACCTGCGAGCAACATATCGCCACGCTTGAGCGTGCCAGATTGCACCAGTATCGTCGCCACCGAGCCACGCCCCTTGTCTAGGCGACCTTCAATGACGATGCCCTTGGCGGGGGAGGTGACAGGAGCTTTTAACTCCAGAATTTCGGCCTGTAACAGCACGGCTTCCAGAAGATCGTCTATGCCTAGACCAGTTTTGGCTGAAACCTCAATCATCATGGTGTCGCCACCCCAGTCTTCAGGCACCACTTCCTGCGCAACTAATTCCTGTTTCACTTTTTCGGCGTTGGCACCTTGTTTATCTACTTTGGTGATTGCCACCACCATAGGTACTTTGGCAGCTTTTGCGTGGTGAATAGCTTCTATGGTTTGCGGCATCACGCTATCGTCGGCAGCCACGACCAGAATCACTACGTCAGTTGCTTTGGCACCGCGAGCGCGCATGGCGGTAAATGCCTCGTGACCAGGAGTGTCAAGGAAGGTCACCATGCCGCGAGGGGTTTCCACGTGGTAAGCACCTATGTGCTGGGTAATGCCACCAGCTTCGCCACTGGCCACGCGAGTACGACGGATATAGTCGAGTAGCGAGGTCTTACCATGATCCACGTGACCCATCACCGTGACAACGGGCGGACGTGGTTCCAGTTTTGCTTCTACATGTTCCGTGTCATCGAGGAAAGTGTCGGGATCGTTAGCTTCGGCAGCTTTGGCGACGTGTCCCAGTTCTTCCACTACGATCATCGCGGTTTCCTGATCCAGTACCTGATTGATGGTCACCATCATGCCCATTTTCATCAATGCTTTGATGACTTCCGCGGCCTTGACTGCCATCTTGTGGGCCAAGTCGGCGACAGAGATGGTTTCCGGTACCAAAACTTCATGCACGATAGGCTCAGTCGGCGCGGAAAAAGCGTGTTGCGCGTCAGGGTCTTTATTGTGCTTGTTAGCCTTGGAGCGACCTGGCGCGCGCCAGCCTTGGCCGAAGCCCACGTCGCCACGCGTTTTCAGACCACCGCGGCGTTTTGCCTCATTTTCACGTTCGGTAGGTGCGCCCTTTTTTGTTTTGTCGGTAGATTTAGGCTTATCGCTCACTTTGGCAGTAGGCTTGTGTAGCGTGCCTTCGGAGAGTTTCTTCTTGGCGGCTTCAGCCTCGGCTATGCGCGCAGCCTCTTCGTCCAGCTTCTTTTGTGCTAATTCTTGTTTTTTGCGTAACTCTTCACTTTGTAGCGCGATGAGCTCAGCATGGCGACGTGCCTCTTCCTCGCGGATGGCGATTTGATCTGCGCCTAATACGCTGCTTTTGGTTTTCTTGGCGGCAACAGGAGGAGTTTCTGCAACTACCGGTTCGGCAACCACTTCCACCACTGCCGGGGCAGGTGTAGGTACTATTTCTGGTGCGGGTGGAGGTGGGGGCGGTGGCGCGGCTTCAACCGTTTCCTCCGCACCGCGCATCAGCACGCGCTTCTTTTTGACTTCTACTTGTATCGTCCTTGGTCGGCCAGCACCATCGGCTTGCTTGATTTCCGTGACTTGCTTGCGCATGAGTGTGATTTTACTTTTCGGCGCTTGCGCCGCACCGTGCTCTTTACGCAGATACTCCAGCAGTGAGGTCTTATCATTTTCGCTCAGCACATCGTCTGGCGAGGATTTATTCACGCCAGCCGCCTTGAGCTGCTCCAGCAAAAGTTGCGGCGGGAGATTGAGCTCAGTGGAAAATTGCGTTACGGTGGTTTGTGCCATCTATTGTCCTTGTCCTTCTTATGCAAACCAGGGCGCACGCGCCGTCATGATGAGTTGCTTGGCACGTTCTTCTTCCATGCCAGTCATCTCAACCAGTTCATCCACAGCCAAATCGGCTAAATCGTCCATCTTGCTGACGCCCTTTGAGGCTAACAAATGCGCGGTGGCATCGTCCATGCCCTCCATCGCCAGCAGTTCTTCTGTTGCTTCTTCCACTTTCTCTTCACGCGCAATGGCTTCGGTCAGCAAGGCATTGCGGGCGCGGCTACGCAGCTCATTGATGGTGTCTTCATCAAACGCATCAATGTCTTGCATTTCTGTCAGCGGCACGTAGGCGATTTCTTCCAGTGTGTTGAAACCTTCCTGAATCAGGATGTCGGCGACTTCTTCGTCCACGTCCAAGCGGCTCATGAACAATTCGCGTGCCTTGCCGGATTCCTCCTCGCCTTTCTTCTCTGCGTCTTCCTCGGTCATGAGATTTAACTCCCAGCCCGTGAGTTGCGAAGCTAAACGCACATTTTGACCGCCACGTCCGATGGCCAAAGCCAGTTGATCTTCGGCTACCACTACATCCATGCTGTGGGCGTCTTCGTCAATGCTGATACGGGTGACGGCAGCAGGTGCCATGGCGTTAATCACAAATTGCGCTGGGTCCATAGACCACAACACAATATCCACGCGCTCGCCAGCCAGCTCGCCGGTAACGGCTTGGACGCGTGAGCCGCGCATGCCGACGCAAGTGCCAACAGGGTCTAAACGCTGGTCATTGGATTTCACCGCGATCTTGGCGCGTGATCCAGGGTCGCGTGCAGCGGCGCGGATTTCCAGCAAGCCTTCTTCTATTTCCGGCACTTCCAATTCGAATAGTTTGGTAATGAATTCAGGTGCGATACGCGTCAATATAAGTTGCGGGCCGCGCACATTGCGTTCCACGCGCGTCAAATAGGCACGTACACGGTCGCCATTGCGCAGGTTTTCTTTAGGGATCATTTGCTCGCGCGGCAACAAGGCTTCAATGCGACCAATTTCAATAATCGCATTGCCTTTTTCTATACGTTTGATCGTGCCGCTGACCAGATGCTCTTTCCGAGCCAAAAAGTCGTTCAAAATCTGCTCGCGCTCGGCCTCACGTACTTTTTGCAGGATGACTTGCTTGGCGGCTTGTGCGCCTATACGTCCGAATTCCACGGCTTCCAGCGGTTCTTCTATGGTGTCGCCCACACTCAAACCTTCAGCACGCTCGTCACTCACTAATACCTGTGCCTCAGAATTTTCTATTTCCGGCATGTCATCGCTTAATTCCACCACTGTCCAGCGGCGGAAAGCTTTATGCTCTCCATTGGCACGGTCAATCTCGACGTGCACGTCAATATCTTCCTTGAAACGCTTTTTGGTGGCAGAAGCCAACGCGAGCTCCAGCGCGATAAAAATGATTTCCTTCTCCACGTTTTTCTCGTGGGCCAGCGCATCTACCATCAACAAAATTTCGCGACTCATTACGATTCTCCGCCTAAGCTTTATAATTCAATACAAATTTTTATAATTCTGGCTGCAAGCGCGCCTTCTCAATGTTGCTTAACGCAAAGCGCTCAATTCCCGCCTCGTTTTCCAGCAGCACATCCTCGCCTTCAATGCCTTTTAACAACCCTGCAAAATTCTTCTTGTTCGCCAGCGGCACACGCAATTTCAACTTGATACGTTGCCCAGAAAAGCGCTCAAAATCAGCCTTCTTTTTCACCACGCGATCCAAACCGGGGGAAGATACCTCCAGCCTGTCGTAATCAATGTCATGTTCCACCGCCAACAGGTTGGAAACATGATTACTTACCATCGCACAGTCTTCTACATTGATCCCTTCAGGCTTATCAATGAATAGTCGCAACAGCTTGCCACGGTTGGACATTTCCAAATCCACCAACTCATAGCCAATCTGAGAGACCGTCTTTTCTAATAGCGCTGCTAAATCCATCCTGTTTTCCTGTACCAGCGACACAAATAAAAAATGGGCGCAATGCCCATTCACTACTTCTGCCACAACTTAGGGGGCGGATTATAGCACGTTCATTTGTCTCGGTCTAACCCTGCTAAGGTTTAAGGAAAGGGTGCACATTCACCAAGCGTAGGTTGAAAACTAGGGAAACGCCCCGATTTACATAGCAAATACATACTTTAAATTAGGGTAATGCCATGACACACCAGCAGCAATATATTGTGAGCGGAATGCACTGTGGAAGTTGTGTTGCCAAGGTGAAAAACGCTTTGGCGGAATTAGCCAGTGAAGTGGAAGTGACATTGAATCCACCGCGCGTGGTACTCAAGGAGAGCAAGGCCTTATTGGCTGAGTTGAATCAAGCTCTTACCAGGGTTGGCGCTTATACGCTGAGTGAGATTGTAGAGCCTAAGATTGCAAAAGATGCTGCTGAACCAGCGCAAAGCTGGTTTGCCACTTACCGCCCTTTATTGCTGATACTAGCCTACTTGCTGCTGGTCACGCTGGGGATTCAATTCATCGCAGAGCAGAGGTCACTGGATGTCTGGATGCGTCACTTTATGGCGGGCTTTTTCCTAGTGTTCTCATTTTTCAAAATGCTGGATTTGCGTGGATTTGCCAACAGCTATGCCATGTACGATCTGCTCGCCATGCGCTGGCGAGGCTATGGCTTGGTCTATCCGTTTATTGAGCTTGGTCTGGGCTTGGGTTATTTGCTGGGCTGGCAGCATCAGCCACTCAACATGCTCACTTTGATTGTGATGGCATTCTCCAGTCTTGGTGTGATACGCGCGGTGATGAACAAGCAGAAAATCCGTTGTGCCTGCCTGGGTGCTGTGTTCAATTTGCCCATGACCACGGTGACTATCGTGGAAGACTTGGTTATGGCCGCTATGGCGGGATGGATGCTACTTTAATGCTTTTTAGTTGATGACTTCCCAATTAAAACCGGCAGCACTAACCCAGGTTTTTATCGCCGTCATAGCTTGCTCAACCGCATCTGCGTTACCCTTCACTCCAAGTTCAATGCTACGTCGGGTATCCAGCTTCGGCAAACTGAAAAGTTTCACATCGGGATGTTGGCTGACAATTCTGTTCATCAAGTCTATCAAGCGACTCTCGCCTGCATCCAGCACCAAAATAGCCTGTTCCACCATGCTTTGCTGGTGAAAGTGGTGCGCATAATAGGTCTCCAGCACCCACTCCATCATCGGCCATGCCATTTGTGGAAAGCCGGGTAAAAAATGATGCTGCTCCACACTGAAACCGGCGACCCGATTGACGGGGTTGGGGATCAGCGTCGCGTTTAAAGGAAAATCTGCCATCAACACGCGTTTGGGATACGCGCCTTCACCAAATTGGGCTTCAATCTCAGCCACTGCGCCGGGATGACGGGCGATAGCGACCCCAGCCGCCTCTGCCGCGCATTGTCGGGTGAAATCGTCTGGCGTTGCGCCTATGCCGCCAAAGGAAAACACGATGTCGCCACTCGCCATGCTGGCTTTGAGTGCGGCGGTGATTTGTTGTGGGTTGTCACCCAGATAATTCGCCCATGAAAGCTGCAAACCGCGGCTACCAAGTAATTCTATGGCCTTGCTCAAATGTGCGTCCTGGCGTTTGCCGGAGAGGATTTCGTCACCGATGATGTATGCGCCGAAGTTTGGTATCAATGTGCTGACTCCCAATTATTCCCCACGCCCACCTCGGTCAGCAAGGGCACATCCAGTTTCGCCACGCCCTCCATCAATTCCGGTAAGGTCTTTTTCACCCGTTCTAGTTCCGCATCAGGTACTTCCAGCACCAATTCGTCATGCACTTGCATAATCAGCTTGGTTTGCAGCTTTTCTTTCTTCAGCCAACCTTGCACGGCAATCATGGCGAGCTTGATTAAGTCTGCGGCGGTGCCTTGCATGGGGGCGTTGATGGCCGCACGTTCGGCACCTTGGCGGCGCATACCGTTCGGGCTGTTGATTTCGGGTACCCACAGGCGGCGCCCAAAGTAGGTTTCTACATAGCCTTTGGCTTTCGCAGCTTCGCGTGTGTCTTGCATGTACTGGCGCACGCCGGGGTAGCGGGCGAAGTAGCGCTCGATGTAGCTTTGCGCGGCGCTGCGCTCGATGTTGAGGTTTTGTGCGAGGCCGAAAGCACTCATGCCGTAGATGAGGCCGAAATTGATGACCTTGGCATAGCGGCGCTGTTCGTTATCCACTTGGTCGCGTTCCACACCGAAAATCTCGCCGGCGGTGGCGCGGTGGATGTCTTCGTTGTTGGCAAAGGCTTGTAGCATGCCTGCATCCTGAGAAAGGTGCGCCATGATGCGGAGCTCAATCTGCGAGTAGTCGGCGGAGACGATATGGCTGCCTGTCGGCGCAATGAATGCCTCGCGGATGCGGCGACCTTCGGCACTTCGTACAGGGATATTTTGCAAGTTAGGGTCTGAGCTGGCCAGTCTGCCGGTGATCGCCACCGCTTGGTTGTAGCTGGTATGCACCCGCCCGGTTTGCGGGTTGATCATTCTGGGCAGCTTGTCGGTGTAGGTGGATTTGAGCTTGGCGAGACCGCGGTAATCCAACAATACCTTGGGTAAGGGGTGATCCAGCGCCAGTTCCTGCAGCACGTCTTCATCCGTACTCGGTGCACCGCTTGGGGTCTTTTTGGTTGGCTTGATGCCCAGCTTGTCGAACAGGATTTCCTGCAATTGCTTGGGCGAGCCGAGATTAAACGGCTGCCCGGCCAATTCATAAGCCTGATTCTCAAGCGCGACCAGCTTCATGCCGATTTCGTTACTTTGGGCGTACAACATGTTGGCATCAATCAACACGCCATTGCGCTCGATAGTGAATAAAACCTCCATCGAGGGCATTTCAATCTGCCTGTAGATAAAATCCAGCTTGGCATCTTTATGCAATTGCGAGTAGAGCGCCTGGTGCAGTTGTAGCGTAATGTCCGCATCCTCTGCGGCATATTCAGCTGCGACT
This sequence comes from Methylophilales bacterium, assembly GCA_021414145.1. Taxonomy (GTDB): domain Bacteria; phylum Pseudomonadota; class Gammaproteobacteria; order Burkholderiales; family Methylophilaceae; genus CAILHX01. The sequence goes on from JAIOOY010000007.1 coordinate 11,410, forward strand.
TCTACGGTCACCTGATTGAAGCCGACTTGCTTGGCACCCTTACAAGCGACTTCTTCAAAGGAAATGGCTTTCAGGCCGAGGTGGCGCATTGCAAGGTCATCCATGCCATGACTGCGATGGCTTTCCAGCACGTAGGATTGCAGCAGAGTGTCGTGGGCGATGCCGTTGAGTTTAACGCCGTGATTCGCCAGTACATGTTTATCGTACTTCAGGTTCTGTCCTACTTTTTTCAGCTCAGGGTTTTCCAGCAAAGGTTTGATGCGAGCGAGAGTCGCTTCAAATGGCAGTTGAACGGGTGCATCGAAGTAATCATGGGTGAGCGGTAAATATGCGGCTTCACCTGATTCCACCGAGAATGACATGCCTACCAGCTTGGCCGTGAGCGGGTCAAGACTAGTGGTTTCAGTGTCAAAGCATACCAATTCCGCCTGGCTAAGCTTAGCTAACCAAACGTCTAAATCTGCTAGAGTGAGTAGGGTGGTGTAGTTTCTGGTGGTGTTGCCGGCAGTAAATAAATCGGTGGCGATAGGTGGGGGCGCTGCGCTGGGAGCGCTCGTGAGTGTATTGTTAACTGGCTTGCCGTCGGGCATGTTTTCCAGTTCACGCTTCCAACTCCTGAATTCAAAGCGATCAAACAGTTCTGCCAGTTTTGTTTTGTCAGGCGCTTGCTGAATCAGCTCGTCAAAATGTTCGCGGATGCCGACATCGCAGCGTATGGTAATCAGCTCCCGCGCGGTGGGCAGCCAAGGCAGAGCTTTGCGTAGATTTTCGCCCACCACGCCAGTGATCTCGTCAGCATGGGCGACGATGTTTTCCAACGAGTCATATTGGGTGAGCCACTTCACCGCCGTTTTGGGGCCGACTTTCTCTACCCCCGGCACGTTGTCGGAGGTGTCGCCGATCAGCACCAGATAGTCGATCATGCGGTTCGGCGGAACGCCAAATTTGTTTTGTACGCCTGCAATGTCGAGTACATCGTCGGTTTTGCGGAAAGCGTCGCGCATCGTATTCACCACAGTGATGTGTTCATTGACCAGTTGTGAAATATCTTTGTCACCCGTAGAGATTATGGTTTGTATACCTTCGCGTTCAGCTTGTTTTGCGAGGGCACCAATCACGTCATCGGCCTCAACGCCATCTTAGATAATCAATGGCCAACCCATGGCGCGTATGGTTTCAAATAGCGGTTCAATCTGTGTGCGCAAATCATCCGGCATGCTGGCGCGGTTGGCTTTGTATTCGGGGTAAATGTCGTCGCGGAAGGTTTTGCCTTTGGC
>JAIOOY010000068.1 GCA_021414145.1 Methylophilales bacterium
AATCGGCACCATGCAGTACCAGTTCCTTACGCACAGGCACGTTGCTGGCAGAGAGTAGTGCGACTTGTTTGGTCTGATTCTCGGCGATGGTGGTGGGGCGATCCAGCGTATAAAGGTGATATTCCAGCAGCGATTCCTCTGCCATGCGCGGTGCTTCAGCCGCCATTACCATGTCCATTTTTGCCATCGCTCGCACTGGTTGCATCTCTTCTCGCACTCGATTCACGTCACCTGCCACCAATTGCAGCTTGGCATTCTGGTAAGTCGCACCACTGGTGTTGGTCAGCGTTACCCAACCGGATAAATCCAGCTTGCTATCCGAAGCGTTCAGTTCCGCCACATAATCCGCTTTCCAACCCAATCCACCGGTCAGGTAAGAGAGTTCGACATCCTGTTGTTTACTGGCGCTGTTATTGAGTGACATCACCAGGGTAGGGCGGTCGCGCAAGTTAGCCGGAACATCAGGGTACACAATGCGCCCGGGGATGCCCGTTTCGATGCGGTCGCCAATCTTCAGCACCACGCCATTATTGGCAGAAAGCACTTGTGCCTCTTCTGTGGTTTCCACGCCGGTGGCAGTATTAGTGCGAATCACGTTGACCTTCTTGCCCACATACTTCTCCAGCAGTTTTTGTGGTGTGAGCAAGTCGAAATCAAAGTTCTGCTCGATTAAGCTGATTCCACCAGCGGCGGAGATGCTCCGTAAGAGCGCTGTTTCAGGGCGTATCAGTGCACTCACGTCGCGGAATGCCAACTGGTTTTGACCACTATTCAGGTTGATTTTGCGCTGGTCTTTCACCAAAGCCAGATTCTCGTTATAGATCGTAACCGCCACGGATTGCTGGTCTTGCAGGGTGCTACGGACTTCTTCCGCTGCCATTAAGGCAGCGGGTAGAGTGGCAAGGAAAAGAGCGGTTATCAGGCGAGGTGAGAGGTTAGGCATATTAGGACTCCGAAAGTGAAGAAGGGTGAGCGTCAAACGAATGCATCTATATTACGTTGACGAAAGGTTTGGTCGAAGTATGGATGGGTAATGTCGGAAGTAAGGGGGTGTGGCGTGGGTGCGTTTGAGGATAGCTATCACACTGGTTCCGCAGCCCCTCTTGACCGAAGCGTTAGAAATCGCCCCCCTCCTTGGTGTATTTTTCTTTGACCAGCTCGACAAATTGTGCCCCACGTATTAGTTGTTCTTCACGTGAAAGCGAACCTAAATCAGAGAGCAGTTTTTGGGATTTTATTACTGGATCAGTATCGCTCCCCACTTGCTCTGGGTATACCGCCAGATACCAGATTTGGAAGGCCTGCATTTCCAAGGAGAGCGGATAACCAAGCTCTCCGCTCTCAAGAGTGGCCACGAAGATTAAATGTTCGTTTTCAGTTTCATCGAAAGACAGTTCTGCCTCTGGGTCTGTATCCGCATGCTTCAAATAGTTTTGAGCATTGTTGAGCAGTCTCTTGGCTTCATTAGTCGAGAGGCCTGACCCTTCAATTATTTTCGAGCGCCAAGATTCCCCCGGCTTCTTGTGTTCCACGAGGTCAGCAAATACTCCATAGGCAGCGGCCGCAAGTGTTCGTGTCGCCAAAGAATCATAGTCGGCGAACAGGAGGTTGATCGCGGCGTTGAGTTGGCGGGCTGCAGCTTGAGGCTTAGTGCAAGTAACGGTAGTCATGTCTAACTTAAAGTATAACCCAATCAAAAGCTTATAATATCAGAGCATGGCGATGGTCATCGTAGTCCGGTCTACTTAGTTCAGGCAAGCGTGACAGTTAAATAACCACTACACCTTCATTTTTAAGCATATTGATGAGCGCAATTAACGGTAAGCCTATCAGTGCATTCGGGTCATCGCCGCGCATCCATTCAATCAGCGCGATGCCCAGTCCTTCGGATTTGGCACTTCCAGCGCAGTGGTAGGGTTGTTCCTTGAGTAGGTAGTTTTCAATTTCCGTATCGCTTAAATCTCGAAACTTGACTTCATAGGTCACGACTTCGGTTTGCATATTGCCACTTGCGCTGTTGTAGAGGCACAGGGCGCTGTGGAAGCTGACGGTACGGCCACGCATCAGACTAAGCTGTTTGACAGCGTTGTCGTGCGTCAGCGGCTTACCCAGTTGCATGTTATCCAGTGTCGCGACCTGATCGCAGCCGATGATCAAGCTATCGGGGTGGGATAGGCCTATTTTGCGGGCTTTGGCTTGTGCCAGCCGTAGTGCGGTGACTTCGGGAGCTTCGCCCTGTAATGGGGCTTCGTCCACATCGGGTGAAATCACGGTAAACGGGATTTGCAGCCGCTCCAGCAGTTCGCGGCGGTATGGGGAGGAGGAGGCGAGTATTAGTGTAAACATGAGTAAAAAGACCGGCTTGCGCCGGCCTATTTTGGCTTACTGGATTTCAATCAAAGTCTCGTCAGGTGTCACGCTATCGCCCTTTTTGACGTGAATCGCTATCACGACGCCTTCTTTGGCGGCCTGAATCTCGTTTTCCATTTTCATGGCTTCAATCACCAGTACGCCGTCACCTGCGTTTACCTTATCACCCACTTTGACTTTCACGTCCACAATGGTGCCAGGCATGGCGGTGGTGACGCAGCCTTCGTGTGTGGGGCGTGGGCGGCTGCCGATGCTGGCGGTGGCGGTCTTTTTCTTGCTGCCACCACTGCCGCCACCGGAAACTTGCACCTCACTTAAGGTTTCGACGATGACTTCTTCGGAAACGCCATCTACCGAAACGTAGAAGGGGCGCTGCTCTTCGCCAGCATGGCCGCTGCCGGTGAGCTTGATGTGGAAAGTTTCGCCGTGTAGCGTGACATTGAACTCGCTAGGCGCGTATCGCGCTGCGGAAGGCGTGGCGGATTCTTTTGTGAGCAATGGATCGGCCTTGAGCGTGTCAGCATTACGTTCTTGTAAGAAGGTCTGCGCCAAGTCGGGGAACATGGCGTAGGTCAGCACGTCTTCCTCGGATTTGGCCAAGGTTTCACACTGCGTGGTCAGATGCACCATTTCGTCTTCTAATAAGTCCGCTGGGCGGCAGGTGATGACTTCAGCGTCACCGACAGCTTGCGCTTTGATTTTTTCGTTGACCGGGGCGGGAGCCTTGCCATACTGGCCTACGAAGTAATTTTTTACCTCGTTGGTGATGGATTTGTAGCGCGAACCTGTGAGTACGTTCAACACTGCTTGTGTGCCGACGATCTGCGAAGTGGGCGTAACCAGCGGCGGAAAGCCTAAGTCTTCGCGTACACGAGGAATCTCTGCCAGCACTTCATCCATGCGATTGAGAGCGCCTTGCTCTTTGAGCTGGTTGGAGAGGTTGGAAATCATGCCGCCGGGGACTTGATTGAGCAGCACGCGAGTATCTACGCCAGTGAAGTCGCTCTCGAACTGCCAGTATTTCTTGCGGACTTCGCGGAAATAGGCGGTGATTTCTTGCACCGCTGCCAAATCCAATCCGGTGTCATATTCTGTGCCCTTGAATGCAGCGATGATACTTTCAGTTGAAGAATGGCTGGCACCCTCGCCAAAAGACGAGTTGCATGTATCCAGCATGGTTGCACCGGCTTCTACGCCCCTGAGAAAGCTCATCGCAGACAAGCCAGACGTGGCGTGGCTATGCAGGTGAATAGGTAGCTTCACGGCAGTACGCAAGGCAGACACCAAATCAAAGGTGGCTTGTGGTGTGAGCAATCCTGCCATGTCTTTGATGGCGATGGTATCGCAGCCCATGGCTTCCATTTCCTTCGCCAAACCGACAAAGTGAGGGATGTCGTGCACCGGGCTGGTGGTATAGCTAATTGCGCCTTCAGCGTGCTTTTTGGCCTTTTTGACAGCTTCGACTGAAACACGAATGTTGCGCATGTCGTTCATCGCGTCAAAGATACGGAATACGTCTACGCCGTTATCAGCAGACTTTTGTACAAAGGCGCGTACCACGTCGTCTGAATAGTGACGGTAACCCAGCAGGTTTTGCCCGCGGAGCAGCATCTGAATGCGGCTATTGGGCAGCGCTTTGCGTAACTTACTCAATCGCTCCCATGGGTCTTCTTTCAAAAAGCGCACGCAGGCATCGAAGGTAGCGCCACCCCAGGCTTCAAGCGACCAAAAGCCGATACTGTCTAGCTTGCTGCAAATCGGCAGCATGTCCTCGGTACGCATGCGGGTAGCGATAATGGATTGATGACCATCGCGTAAAACTAATTCAGAAACAAGTACTTTAGCCATAATTTTAATATTTTAAGTTAGATTAAATTAGATGCCTTCATGCGCTGCAATTGCTGCCGCAATCGCGGCCGCAAATAATTCTGGTGGTAGCTTGGTAGTGTACTCTGTCAACTCAGGGTGCATTTCCACAAAGCTGGTATCAAACGTTGCCGCCTTAAAATCCGGGTGTTTCATGATTTCCTGATAATACGGAATCGTGGTTTTTACGCCATATACCACCATATCGTCCAGCGCTCGACGGCCACGCTCCACTACGCTAGGCCAATCCAGCGCCCACACTGTGAGCTTGGCGCACATGGAATCGAAATAGGGCGGGATGGTGTATCCGGAATACATGGCCGCATCAATCCGAACACCAGGACCGCCAGGCGCGTAATAACGGGTGATCTTGCCAAAGCTGGGTAGAAAACCATTCTTCGGGTCTTCAGCATTGATGCGATATTCCATGGCATAACCGCGAAATTTCACTTCTTCCTGCTTGTATTGAAGCTCGTGGCCATAGGCGATGCGAATCTGCTCTTGCACGATGTCTATACCGGTAATGGTTTCTGTCACCGTATGCTCTACTTGCAGACGGGTATTCATTTCCATGAAGTAGAAGCGATTATCTTGGTCTAGCAAGAATTCCACAGTACCTGCATTCTCGTAACCCACCGCCTTAGCAGCTTTCACACCCAGAGTGCCGATGTAATCGCGCTGTGCTTGAGATAGCTGAGGCGAGGGCGCGATTTCGATGAGTTTCTGATTTCGACGTTGTATTGAGCAGTCACGCTCAAACAGGTGAATCACATTGCCGTGGCTATCTGCCAGTATTTGCACCTCGATATGGCGCGGGTTGACTACGCATTTTTCCAGAAATACTTCGGGTTTACCGAAGGCTTTACTGGCTTCGGAGATCACGCGATCATAATTACTGAGTAATTCTTTTTCATTATCGCAACGGCGTATGCCGCGCCCACCGCCGCCGTTGGTGGCCTTCAGCATGACCGGATAACCAATCTCAGCGGCCAATTTACGAGCTTCCTCTACATCTTCCAGATTTCCTTCGCTACCCGGCACGCAGGGGATGCCTGCGCCTATCATGGCGTTACGCGCTTGTATCTTGTCGCCCATTTGGGTGATAACGTCAGGATTGGGGCCGATGAATTTAACCCCGCGCTTGGCGCAGATATCTGACAACACGGGGTTCTCAGACAAAAATCCATATCCTGGGTGCAGCGCATCGCAACCTGCAGCTACCGCAAGATTGACGATGTTATGTGCATTAAGATAACCCTGTACCGGATCCGAACCTATGTTATATGCCTCGTCCGCCTTTTTGACATGTAAAGCGTGGCGGTCGGCATCGGTGTAGATGGCAGCCGAGGTAATGCCCATCTCGGAACACGCACGCACGATGCGCACTGCAATTTCGCCGCGATTCGCAATGAGGATTTTTTTGAACATGCAATTATCTTTATTAAGGTTGCCTAATGTAGTGTGGTATTTTTGACACTCAAAACCAGCCGATTGTAACATGCTGGCGCTGACCATTAAATACGCTTAAGCTTATATTCCTAGGCCTTTGCTGCACATCGGCATAGATTGTTTTAATCATCTCTATTAACTGAAACCATGACTCGCAAACCTATACTGATTAACACTCATGAGTTCATTAAGCAATCGCTTGAAATTCATGGTAAAATCCGCGCCTCTCAGATTCTGGCGATACAGGACAGCCTGTATGCGGGCGCCGATGAGGGTGAAGTGAGTTATACGCTGAGTGGCGATAAAAGCCATCACGGCAAGCCTAGTTTGAAGCTTGATTTGGCGGGGCAAGTGACATTATGTTGCCAGCGTTGTTTGGGCGAAATGCACTACCCGTTAGTCAGTAGCACATGGTTTGAGGTGGTTGCCGATGAATCAGCCATACCGGAGCTGGATGAAGACGATGAGGTGGATTATATAGTCGCCAGCACCCAGTTTGACGTGGAAGCACTGGTTGAAGAAGAGCTTCTGCTGAGTTTGCCGCTAGCCCCAAGGCATGAAGAGGGTGCGTGTGCTGGCGACGTCAGTATCATGACAGGACAAAAGCAAAATCCTTTCAAGATATTGGAAGGTTTAAAGAAACCAGTTAGTTAATTTTTAAGTTAGGAGTAGCAATAATGGCTGTTCAACAAAACAAGAAGTCCCCATCCAAGCGCGGTATGCACCGTTCGCATGATTTTCTGACCAATCCGCCATTGGCGATTGAGCCTACCACTGGCGAAGTCCATTTGCGCCACCATGTTAGCCCTTCCGGCTACTATCGTGGTCGTAAGGTAATGCCGGCTAAAGGCGAATAATTTGCGTTCATACGCAACCACGCCGCGCCCTTAAAAGCGCGGCGTTTTCACATTATGAGTTTAACTCTTGCGATTGATGCAATGGGCGGCGATCATGGGCTGAAAGCCACGGTTCCTGCCGTCCTGCAAATACTAAAACGCCACAGCGATGTAAACATTATCCTCGTCGGACTAACTACGGATATTGAGCGAGAGCTACGCCTGCACAAGGCTAGCGCAGGCTCACAATTAAGCATCCATCACGCCTCTGAATTGGTGGCGATGGATGAATCACCACAAGTCGCACTCAAAAACAAAAAAGATTCTTCCATGCGCGTGGCCATTAACTTGGTAAAAAGTGGTGAAGCACATGCTTGCGTGAGTGCGGGAAATACTGGCGCCTTGATGGCGACAGCGCGATATGTGCTAAAAATGATGCCGGGGATTGATAGACCGGCCATCGCTTCTGCACTGCCTAACAGGAATGGGCAAACTTACATGTTGGATCTTGGTGCCAACGCCGACTGTACGCCAGAACATCTGATGCAATTCGCCATTATGGGTGCCATGCTGGTGTCATGTGTGGAACACAAAGAGAGCCCAAGCGTGGGTTTGCTCAATATAGGTTCCGAAGACATCAAGGGAAACGAGGTAGCTAAGCAGGCTGGCGAATTGCTGCGTGCCAGTAAACTGAATTTTTATGGCAATGTGGAAGGCACAGACATCTACAAAGGTACTGTGGACTTAGTGGTGTGTGATGGCTTTGTGGGCAATGTGGCGTTAAAGGCTTCGGAAGGTATTATCCGTATGATGCGCGACACTTTGGTACAGGAATTCAAGCGTAATATATTTACCAAGCTGGCTGCACTGATTGCCTTGCCAGTGCTGAATGCTTTCAAACGTAAGCTAGATCCGCGCCGCTACAATGGAGCTAGTTTTTTGGGCTTAAATGGGATCGTAGTAAAAAGCCATGGTGGGGCGGATGATTTTGCATTTTTTTATGCTATTGAGACAGCCATAGAAGAGGCGAGCAGCGGCGTGTTGGAAAGAATTCGCACGCAGCTGGAGATCGAACACATACAATCCAACCTTGCATCTAACTCGACGGAAAATTCTGCTGCATGACGAAATCCTTGTTTTCTAGAGTCAGTGGCACTGGCAGCTATTTGCCTGAGCGCATTCTCACTAATGCCGAGCTTGAGTGCATGGTGGATACTAGCGACGAATGGATATTCACGCGTACGGGCATTCGTGAGCGTCACATCGTGGCTGAAGGTGAAATGACCAGCGATATGGCTCTGGTCGCCAGCCAGCGTGCCATTGAGGCCGCAGGTATTACCGTCCAAGATATAGACCTAATCATCGTTGCCACTACTACGCCAGATAAGATTTTCCCTAGCGTTGCCTGCATCCTGCAAAAAAAACTAGGCATTGCGGGCTGTGCTGCGTTTGATGTGCAAGCAGTATGCAGCGGCTTTGTCTATGCACTCACCACAGCAGATCAATTCATACGTAATGGTGCGGCATGTTGTGCCTTGGTGGTGGGGGCAGAAGCCTTCTCACGCATCACCGATTGGACGGATCGCAGCAACTGTATTCTGTGGGGCGACGGCGCAGGTGCGGTGATTGTGCAAGCGAGTGATGTACCTGGCATTTTATCTACACATCTGCACGCTGACGGCGAATACGTCAACATGCTGCATGTGCCGCGTGCAACCAATACCGTGGCAATGGAAGGCAATCCAGTGTTCAAAATGGCGGTTAATACACTAGACCAAATTGTGGACGAAACCTTGGTCGCCAATGGTCTGCAAAAGTCTGATGTTGACTGGCTGGTCCCGCATCAAGCCAACATTCGCATCATTACCGCCACCGCAAAAAAACTCGACATGAGCATGGATAAAGTGGTGGTAACCGTAGATAAACATGGCAACACATCAGCCGCCTCGATTCCCTTGGCGTTCGATGTCGCCGTGCGCGACGGACGTATCAAGCGTGGTGAAATCGTACTGATGGAAGCCTTTGGTGGCGGATTCACCTGGGGCTCGGTGTTACTTAAATACTAAAGATTGAATCATGAAATTTGCTTTCCTATTTCCCGGTCAAGGTTCTCAATCCGTCGGCATGATGGCGGGTTTTGGCGATAATCCGGTCATCAAGCAAACCTTTGTTGAAGCCTCAGATGTCTTAGGTGTTGATTTCTGGGCAATGGCGACAGAACCCAATGACTTGCTCAATTTAACGCAACACACACAACCCCTGATGCTCACAGCAGGTGTGGCGACTGCTCGTGCCTATGTTGAAACTGGTGGCGCAAAGCCGAGCATATTGGCTGGCCACAGTTTGGGAGAATATTCTGCTTTGGTTGCAGCCTGTGCATTAACTTTTGCCGACGCACTACCTTTGGTGAAATATCGCGCAGAAGTGATGCAAAATGCCGTACCTGAAGGTGAGGGCGCGATGGCGGCGATTTTGGGTCTAGACGACGACATGGTTCGCGCCGTGTGTCTTGAGGCCGCGCAGAGTGAAGTGCTGGAGGCTGTGAATTTTAACTCTCCGGGCCAAGTAGTCATCGCAGGCCATGCGACAGCGGTTGAGCGTGGCATGGCTTTAGCCAAAGAAAAGGGCGCAAAACGCGCACTGCCATTGCCTGTTAGCGTACCTTCGCATTGTGCGCTGATGAAGCCGGCAGCAGAAAAGCTAAAAAGATATTTAGAGAACGTTATTGTGAAGCAACCGCAAATTCCTGTATTGCACAATGCAGACGTGATGAGCTACAACGATGCGACGCAGATCAAAGATGCGCTGGTGCGCCAGCTCTACAGCCCGGTGCGCTGGGTGGAGACGATACATAAAATAGCCGCCGATGGTATCAATCAAGCCGCTGAATGCGGTCCGGGTAGAGTGCTGACGGGTTTGAACAAGCGCATCGTGGCGGAGATGAGTTGCGTCGCCATTACCAGTCTTGACTCACTGAATGAAGCCAAAACAATTTTAGGAGAACACCATGCTTGATGGACAAGTAGCCTTGGTCACCGGAGCCAGTCGCGGCATAGGTGCGGCAGTGGCGTTAGAATTGGGGAAGCAGGGTGCCACTGTGATCGGCACAGCCACCACGACAAATGGTGCAGAGCAAATCGGCGCAGCATTGAAGCAAGCAAGCGTAAAGGGTACGGGCATGGCGCTAGACGTGAATGATGCCGCGCAGATAGAAGCTACGCTCAAGATCATTGCTGAACAGTTCGGCTCGATTGCGATTCTGGTCAATAACGCAGGAATCACGCGCGACATGCTACTGATGCGCATGTCAGAAGACGAGTGGGATAGCGTGCTGGACACCAACCTCAAGTCAGTATTTCGCATGTCGCAAGCCGTGTTGCGACCAATGATGAAGGCGCGCTACGGACGAATCATCAGTGTTTCGTCGGTGGTCGGCCACATGGGCAACGCGGGCCAGGTCAATTATGCAGCGGCCAAAGCGGGGATGACCGGATTTTCCAAGTCGCTGGCACGTGAAGTTGGAAGTCGTAATATCACTGTCAATTGTGTCGCGCCGGGATTTATTGATACTGACATGACGCGTGCCTTGTCCGAAGAGCAGCGCAATGGTTTGCTGCAACACATTCCGTTAGGACGTTTGGGTGCAGTGGAAGATATTGCCGCTGCGGTGGCATTTTTAGCTTCACCTAATGCTGGATACATTTCTGGCGAAACACTACATGTCAATGGCGGTATGTACATGGCGGGCTAGAAGCTGTTTTTGAAATTGACTGGAGTTTTAGGTAGAATAGCGCCAGTTTTTTGCTACACAATCAACCAAGGGGTAATTAGATGTCTGACATCGAACAACGCGTTAAAAAAATCGTCGCCGAGCAACTGGGCGCAAATGAAGCCGACGTTAAAAACGAATCTTCTTTCGTGGATGACTTAGGTGCTGACTCACTTGACACAGTCGAGCTGGTAATGGCGCTGGAAGAGGAGTTCGAGTGTGAAATTCCTGACGAAGAAGCCGAAAAAATTACCACCGTGCAACAAGCGATTGACTACGTCAACGCACATCCAAAATAAGCTTATCTTAGACCTTTCTTTCTGGAGCTACCTTGTCTAAACGTAGGGTCGTCATCACTGGCCTCGGTATTGTCTCGCCAGTAGGTATAGGCGTAGAAAATGCCTGGAGCAATATTGTTGCGGGCCGCTCTGGCATCACGCGCATTACCAAATTTGACCCTTCTGCCTTTGCCTCGCAAGTTGCGGGAGAGGTTAGAGACTTTGAAGTGACGCAATATTTGTCGCCCAAAGAGGCGCGCCGTATGGATGCTTTCATCCAGTTTGGTATGGTGGCAGGCATGGAAGCGGTAAAAGATGCGGGTTTAGAGGTCACCGAACAAAATGCCGAGCGTATAGGAGTCTCTATCGGTGCTGGGATAGGTGGCTTGCAGCTGATTGAAGACACAGACAAAGTCTATATAGAAAGCGGCCCTCGTAAGATTACGCCATTTTTTATTCCTGGCACCATCATCAACATGATTTCCGGCAACTTATCCATCATGTATGGTTTCAAAGGCCCTAACATTGCCATTGTCACCGCTTGCACTACCGCCACCCACTGTATAGGCGATGCCGCACGTTTGATTGAATACGGCGATGCTGACGTGATGGTAGCTGGCGGTGCTGAGGCTGCCATTACGCCATTGAGCGTCGGGGGTTTTGCCTCAGCCAGAGCACTTTCTACTCGCAACGACGATCCTGCCACAGCTAGTCGCCCTTGGGATAGCGAGCGTGATGGCTTTGTGATTGGCGAAGGTGCAGGGGTGGTGGTGTTAGAGGAGTATGAGCACGCCAAAGCGCGCGGAGCCAAGATTTACGCTGAAATTGCGGGTTTTGGCATGAGTGCTGATGCCTACCACATGACTTCTCCTAGCGAGAGCGGCGAGGGTGCTGCACGCTGCATGCGTAACGCTTTGAAGAACGCAGGTATTAACGCCGAAGAGGTGGATTACGTCAATGCTCACGGCACTTCTACGCCAGCCGGAGACTTGGCGGAAACACAGGCAGCCAAAGGTTATTTTGGGCATCATGTGAAAAAGCTTGCTATGAGCTCTACTAAGTCTATGACCGGCCACTTGTTAGGTGCCGCGGGAGGCGTAGAGGCGGTTTTTTCAGCCTTGGCGATACGCGATCAAGTAGCACCGCCCACCATTAATATCTTCAACCCGGATCCACTGTGTGATCTGGATTATGTAGCCAATGAAGCGCGTCGCATGAAAATCAATGTTGCCATTTCAAACTCCTTTGGTTTTGGTGGCACTAACGGCACTTTGGTATTCCGCAAAATTTAGAAATAACAGTTGATTTTTTCTTAAAAATGCGCTGAGGGCATGCAGTTTGTACACACCTTGGGGGCATTTCTTGCATGGTCACGGGATTAGCTAATCTTTTCTTACCTTTTCATACTAAAAATTTATCAACCTATTGATTTATATAGAAAGTTAATTGTTGCATAAAAATTAACAAAATCGCTGAGGTCTAATCTCCACGCCCTGTTAGGGTCTGCTTTTTGCATTCATCCACAATTTTATCCACAGTTTTTGTGGATACCTTAAGTTCATTGAATTCCTCAAAATTTCCATTAAGGAAATAGACGTAACCGAATACAATAGAGGCCTATGTTACAGAGCCAAACCTACCTTGTTAACGGACGTTTTGAGGGTGCCCTGACACCTTTTGACCGCGGTTTCGCCTATGGCGATGGCGTGTTCCGCACCTTGGTTGTGCAGTTTGGTGCACCTCATTGTTGGCTGCACCACTATCGTAAGCTAGAAGAAGATTGCAACGCGTTAAGTATCGTCTGCCCGGCGCAGGAAACTTTGCGTGGTGATATTGCCAGCTTGGTGCACGAGACCGATGACCATGTGCAGGCGATTATCAAAATCATTATCACGCGTGGTGAGAGCGCTAGAGGTTATGCCTTGCCGCCACTGGCACAACCCACACGCATCGTTGCTAAAATACCAATGCCGCAATATCCTGAAGCCAACTTTGATCAAGGTATTACGCTGCATTTGTGTCAGACGCGCCTAGCGCGGCAACCCAAACTGGCTGGTGTAAAGCATCTCAATCGCTTGGAAAACGTGTTGGCGCGTATGGAGTGGGTAGATCCGCATATTGCCGATGGCTTGATGCTGGATGAGGGTGGTGACGTGATTGAGTGCATCAGTGGCAATGTGTTTGCCCGATTTGGCGATCAACTGACAACGCCGGATTTAAGCAAGTGTGGGGTCGCAGGCGTGACGCGCGCGCGCATTATGGGATTGGCTCCTATCCTAGGGTACGATTTGGAAGTACGCAATCTTCGATTATCAGAACTCATGGATGCCGATGAAGTCATCGTTTGCAACAGCCTCTACGGCGCATGGCAAGTGCGGCATCTAGCCAATCATACGTGGCAACCAGGCGTATTGGCAGCTAAATTAAGAGAGCGTTTGCGCCAAGATGACACGGTTTCTGCTTAAGCTCATATTTTTGGCCATATTCATGGGGGCGGGAGCTGCCGCATGGTTATGGCATTTCACTTGGACTCCAATCAAATTTGAGGAATCGCCGCACACTTTGGTGGTGAAATCCGGCAGCAATGTACGTTCGGTAGCGCATCAATTAGTGACGGAAAATGTATTAAGTGAACCGTGGAGTTTCTTTTTGATGGCGCGACTATCTGGGCGCGCTTCAGAACTCAAGGCGGGTAACTACGTGCTGAATTCTGGCATGACCCCTTACAATATGTTTGAAGCCATGACCAACGGCAGCGATTCCACGCAATCAGGCATTACTTTCATCGAGGGCTGGACGTTCCACGAGATGCGCGAAGAAATTAATCGCACAGAAGGCATAGAACACGTGAGCATGGCTATGACGGATGCTGAAATTCTTAGTCGCATTGGATCAACTGAAAAACACCCTGAAGGTTTGTTTTTCCCTGACACCTATTACTTTTCAGAAAGCATCAGTGATATTGATATTCTGCAACGCGCTTACCAAGCCATGCAACGCAAACTAGCGGAAGCATGGGAAGTGCGAGCTGATAATTTACCCTATGCCAATCCCTATCAAGCACTGATTATGGCCTCTATCGTCGAAAAAGAGACCGGCAAGGGGTCCGAGCGCCCTATGATTGCAAAAGTGTTCTTAAACCGCCTTAAAATTGGTATGCGCCTGCAAACAGATCCCACTGTCATCTACGGAATGGGTGAGCATTTCAAGGGGAATATCCGCAAGCAAGATTTACTTAAAGACACGCCCTATAACACCTATACGCGGGATGGCCTACCACCCACACCTATCGCTATGCCGGGCTTGGCTGCGATTGAAGCGGCGTTACACCCTAACAACACAGCAAATTATCTTTATTTTGTAGGTAAGGGCGACGGCAGCCATGCCTTTTCCTCCACTTTAGAAGAGCACAATCGCGCCGTGGTGCGCTATCAGCTGGTGAAACGCTAATGACCGGAAAACTCATCACTCTGGAAGGCGTGGATGGCGCCGGTAAAAGCACCCATATTCCGCTAATTGCCGATTTGCTTCGCGCCAAAAACGTAGAGGTCATATTGACGCGTGAGCCAGGTGGTACAGCCTTGGGTGAGAAACTGCGCGAATTGTTGCTGCACGAAACCATGAGCGCAGATACCGAAACTTTGCTGATGTTTGCCGCGCGGCGCGAGCATATAGAACAAGTGATACAGCCCGCGTTGACCCGAGGCGCTTGGGTGCTGTCAGACAGATTCACCGATGCAAGTTTTGCCTATCAACATGGCGGGCGTGGAGTTGCGGCGGAAAAGTTACGTAGTTTAGAAACTTGGGTTCAAGGCGCGTTGCAGCCGGATTTGACAGTGTTATTCGACTTACCGGTTGAGATTAGCTGCCAAAGACTAGCAGGGGCGCGCGATCCAGATCGTTTCGAACAAGAAAATACCGCATTTTTCCAGCGTATTCGTGACGCTTATCTAGAAAGAGCGGCTAAATTTCCACAGCGTTTTCGCGTAATTGACGCGAATAGAAGTGTGAGTAAAATTCAAGACGAACTTAAACAAATAATATCAATGCTATGAATATAAATGAATTATATCCATGGAACTTTGATGCGTGGCAACGTATAGCCACCATGAAGTCGCGTTTCCCACACGCCGTGTTGCTGCATGGTCGTGCTGGTATCGGCAAGATTGCGTTTGCCGAGAGCTTGGCCGCAAGTTTGCTCTGCGAAGCGCCACGGGTGGATGGTTTGGCTTGTGGCCAGTGCTTGAGTTGCGGCTGGTTAGCTCAGGGCAACCATCCAGATTTTCGCGAGATTACGCCGGGAGATAAAGAAGACAAAGGCAGCAAGATGGAGGAGGGTGATGAGGCCGTAGAGCCCGGCGGCAAAGCCAAAAAAAGCCATATCGTAGTGGATCAAATTCGCGCTTTAAGCGAGATGGTGGGCTTGAGTTCACATCGTCAAGGCTCACGCATCGTATTGTTGCATCCGGCAGAAACACTTAATCTGGCGGCTGCTAACGCACTATTGAAAATGCTTGAAGAGCCACCACCAGATACTATTTTCATTCTTGTCAGCCATCAATCGCAAAGGCTGCTGCCAACCATACGTAGCCGTTGTCATAAGATCGCTATGAAAATGCCGACAATAGAGGAAGCAAGGAACTGGCTAACCGAGCAGGGCATTAAAGATGCCAGCTATTGCTTGGCACAGGCGGGAGGCTCACCATTATTGGCTTTGGAAGCTAATGATGCTATCGCGCAAGCCGATGCTGAGGTGTTTACGCGTGAATTGATTAAAGCCGACAAGGCGGACGTTTTTGCTGCTAGCGCGCACTGGGGGAAAGCAGGCCTGTTGACTGCGGTGAACTTGTTGCAAAAGTGGATTTACGACGTGCTGAGCGCAAGACTCTATGGAATAGTGAGATATTATCCACAACAAGTCAAAGTGTTAAAGGATATTTCTCAACAAATAGATGTACGCAGACTGCTGGACTTTCAGCGTGACTTAAACGAGGCGCGCGGGCAAGCAAGCCATCCACTGAATGCAGAATTGCAATTAGAAGCGTTGATGCTCAAATACACACAACTATTCTAAAGATGTTTATATAAAGATGTTTATAGATTCTCACTGCCATCTGGATTTTCCCGAGCTCTCCGCCAACATTGAAGATGTGCTGGCTGCCATGAAAGCCAACGATGTAGCTTATGGTTTGTGTATCAGCGTCACCTTGCCTGACTTTCCTCGCGTATTGGCCGTGGCTGAAGCCCACGACAACCTGTTTGCGACAGTAGGCGTGCATCCTGATTACGAGGACGAAGTTGAACCCAGCGTGGATGATTTGGTACGTTTAGCCGCGCACCCCAAAGTGGTAGGCATAGGTGAAACGGGGTTGGATTATTACCGATTAACAGGTAACTTGGAGTGGCAGCGCGCACGATTCCGAACTCATATTAGAGCTGCGATTGAAACCTCTAAGCCTTTGATCATTCATACTAGAAGCGCGGCAGAAGACACGATTAAAATTATGCGGGAAGAGGGCGCAACGAGTGGGGTAATGCATTGCTTTACTGAAAGTTGGGAGGTCGCGCAGCAGGCGATCGACCTAGGATTTTACATCTCCCTTTCCGGCATCGTTACCTTTAAAAACGCCTTGGCATTAAAAGAGGTTGCACAGAAAATACCGCTAGAACATATGCTTATAGAGACAGATTCACCTTATTTAGCGCCTGTGCCATATCGCGGTAAGCTTAACCAGCCGGCCTACGTGAAGCATGTGGCGGAAGAGATCGCTAAACTGCGTGGAATTTCGGTCGAGGAAGTGGGGGAGGCCACAAGTGCCAACTTTTTCAATCTGTTTACCAAGGCCAAACCATGCAGCTGATCGTGCTTGGGGTTGGCTCCAGTGCTGGCACACCTGCCATTGCTTGCGATTGCGCCACCTGCACCTCGGGCAACCCACGTAATAAAAGAACACGCTGCTCGGTGGCCATAGAAAGCGACAGCGGCCAAACCATACTGATTGATACCGGCCCAGATTTACGTTTGCAGGCCTTGCGCGAGAAAATCCTCCGTGTAGATGCCGTACTTTATACCCATACCCATGCTGACCATCTCAACGGGATTGATGATCTGCGCGGTTTTTGCCAAAAGAACAGAGTGCAGATCCCGCTGTATGGCAATGCCACCACCATAGAAAACATCAGTTCGCGTTTTGGCTATACCTTGCGCGAGCCAGGTGATCATTGGGATTTGCCGGTGTTGCGCGTGAACACCATAGACGCACCGTTTGAGGTGTGTGGTGAGCGGGTAACACCGATACCCATCATTCACGGTAGATTGCAGATTCTGGGTTTCCGCATACGCAACTTTGCCTATTTGACCGATGTATCCGAGATTCCCGAGGAATCGTTGGCATTGCTGCAAGGCCTGGATGTGCTGCTTCTTGATTGTCTGCGCCACAAACCACATCCGACTCACATCAGTGTGGAACAAAGCTTGTCCTATGCGCGTCAAATAGCCGCGAAGACCACCTATCTCATCCACATGACGCATGATTTGGAATACGAAACCCTGCAAGCCTCTCTTCCGCAAGGTGTCCACGTGGGCTACGATGGGCTAAGGCTGACGCTAGCGTGATACTGGCGGCAATGCGATAATAGACACATTACGAATTAAGGAAATATTTATGATGATGAAGCATTTAGTTGCGGGCGCATTAGTCGCCTCCCTTGTTTTAACAGGCTCTGTACAGGTTTTTGCTGACGAAGCTGTAAAGACGGTTAAGCAATCAAAGAAGAAATCTACTGGCAAGACCTATAGTGAGATCGAATTTATCAAGATGTTTAGCCACAAGAACCGTCAGCAGGTTTCTGCGGCTCTGGGTAAACCTGTAGAAATTGCGCAAGCCAGTAAGCCGTCAGACGCGGAGAGGTCTGTGGCCAGTATGGGTCAAAGTGTGGATCAGACCAAGGTGGATCACGTGGAGATGTGGTACTACAAGAATCTGGTACGTGCTGACGCTAAGCGCACCTATACCAAAACCGAACTGACGTTCGTCAACGACAATTGTCAGAACATCGCATACTTTAACGAAGCCAAGAAGTAAGAGTGGTGTGAACTGCGGGGCTATACGCCCCGTTGTTTTCCCATATATAACTTCGCATAATGTATATTATGTTAAATAATAATTGCAATTGTACTTGAGGTAATATTTTTGATGGGGATACATTGCAGAAAATAGAATCTCCTCCCCTCCATCCACTGATCAGACCAAACGGTACTCGGTGGATTTTTTATGCTCACATTAACTTCAACATCTGCAAGGGGTCAGTCTTGCCTTGCAGGACGTCGGTCAGCGAAATGTTGTTTTGTGGCAGTGTCGCATCACCATCCAGCTTGTCGGTGATCCACCCAACGCCGATGGAAATCATAAACGCAGCCAATCCCACTATAAACTTCCGGGGAAAGGTCTTATCCACCCCTAGACCGTCCAGGTAGCGGTTGAAAACATAAGCGGCTACAAAGAAGGCAATGGTAGACAGAATAAAACCTAACATAGCTTATTTCTGTTCCGTAGCGATATCGTTGCTCAGATCAGCATCACCAACCTTCTGAGCTAGTACGGAGGCTTGTTGTAGCAGAACTTGCGCTTGACTGATGCGTTCTTGAGCCCTTTCCAATCTAGCCTGTTGTAGCATCGTTCTGGCTTGCCAATAGTCGCTGTTGGCAGCTTTAGCCTGGTTCATAGCCTCATCCAGGTTTTTCTGTGCCTGATTAAAGTTTTTTGCGGTGGTACGTAGCGCAGCCAATTCCAGGGTGGCGAGCAGATAATGGTTGAGGTCGCCGTTGCTACGCTCCAGCACGCTACTTTTGAGCTGATACTCGATGGCGTGGTCGTAGTCTCCCAGTTGCTTATAGGCTGCGGCTATCAACCTGTCAGATTCAGCGCGTTCGTTTTCGTTAGCAGCAAAGGTGTAACCTGACTTAAATCCTTCCAGCGCTCTTTTGGCTTCATTTTTTGCTAAAAGCAACTCCGAACCTTCATTGAGGTTAACCCACTGCCCTTGAGCTGAATTCGCCAGTTTGGCAGTGGCAGCACCCTTCTGAAACAGCTCAATTGCGAGGTCAATATTACCTGCGGCATTGTTTGCGCGGCCTTGGAAGGTAATGGCCAGCATCTTCTCAAAAGGTTCTGCTGCTAATTTCTCTGCCTCGGCATAAGTCGCTAGCGCTTCTGTCGGCTTATTTTCTGCAAGTAATGCATGGCCACGGCAAACTGCGCCGTCAAACCCATTGTCAGGGCAAGCCGCATAGATTGTTGTTGAGAGCAATAAAGCAATTAAGGTTAGACAAATTTTCTTCATAAGTACTGTTTCCAATCGTGCGAACCCGAACCCACCGCAAAAAAGTGCGGGTTGAGTAATGAGTCTTTTAGGTTATAGCGAAATGCTACGTCATCCATGCCCACCAAGCGCCCACCTGCTTGTTCCAGAACACATTGGGCGGCCGCAGTATCCCATTCTGAGGTAAGCCCTAAGCGCGGATACAAGTCTGCGCGCCCTTCTGCCACCAGACAGATTTTGAGTGAACTCCCCATACTGATAAGCATGTGTGGCCCCATGCGGTCTAAAAAGCGCGTTAGTTCGTCTCCTGCATGCGATCTGCTGCCCACTACAGCCACTCTGGTCGGGTCAAAATCCCTGGTTCGCATAGGTTCTGGTATGTGATCATGTAATTGACGATAAGCACCCTCGCCCCTTGCACCGTAGAACAGCAAATTCAGCGCTGGGGCAAACACCACGCCGAGTACTGGCTGGTGATCTTCAATCAGGGCAATGTTGACGGTAAACTCACCGTTACGTTTAATGAATTCGCGCGTGCCATCAAGCGGGTCAACCAGCCAGTAACGACCCCATTGGCGGCGCGTGGCAAAAGGGATGCTGGCAGACTCTTCAGATAATACCGGCAGCTTTGGTGTGAGTTGATTCAAGCCATCCTCAATAATATGGTGCGCGGCCATATCAGCTTGAGTCAGCGGTGAATTGTCTGCCTTGTGCTGTACTTCAATGCCCTGCTCATACACCGCCATAATGGCCTTACCGGCGCGCTTGGCGATTTCTACTACATCATGCAGCAAGGGTGATGTCACTTTGTTTCCTCTAATAATTGCAGCAGTCCAGCTTCGTCCAACACCATTACACCAAGTTCTTTGGCGCGTTCCAGCTTGCTACCAGCTTCAGCGCCAGCAACGACATAGCTGGTTTTTTTGGATACGCTACTGCTCACCTTCCCGCCCCCTGTTTCGATTTTGGCTTGCGCTTCGTCTCGAGTCAGATTGGGCAGGCTGCCGGTCAGCACAAAGGTCAACCCGCTGAGTTTACTCGCCTGTATCGCCATGCCTGCTTGCAGAGTAACGGCATCACGCAGCTGTTGGATGACTTCGACATTATGTGGCTCGGCGAAGAACTCTTTAATGGATTCTGCCACGATAGGTCCTACGTCCGGCACTTGCTGCAAGGTTTCCATATCGGCGGCCTGTAAAGCATCAAAATTGCCGAAAACTCGTGCCAAATCTTTGGCTGTTGCCTCACCCACGTTGCGTATACCTAGCGCGTAGATAAATCGCGCCAGTGGTACGTCTTTACGGCTGCGCTCTAAGGCATCAACGATATTTTGCGCGGATTTTTCGGCCATGCGCTCCAACCCGGCGAACTGTGGCAGTTGCAGCGCATATAGATCGGCTAAGCTATGCACCAAACCGCCATCTACCAGCTGATCTACCAGTTTGTCGCCCAACCCCTCAATATCCATGGCACGGCGCGAGGCAAAATGCAAAATCGCTTGTTTGCGCTGCGCGGGACAAAACAATCCGCCAGTACAACGCGCGGCAGCTTCGCCCTCCTCTCGTACAACGTGCGAACCACATTCCGGGCAAGTGGGATATTCTGCAATTAGATCAAATTTCACCGCTCCAGCAGGTCGCTTCTCCGCTATAGATGACAATACTTCCGGTATCACGTCCCCTGCTCGCCGAACAACCACGGTGTCACCCACACGTACGTCTTTACGGTCTATTTCATCTTGATTGTGCAAAGTGGCGTTTGTGACGGTCGCGCCACCTACGAATACTGGCTTCAATCTGGCTACAGGAGTCAACGCACCGGTACGCCCCACTTGCACTTCGATTGCCTCAATCACTGTGGTCGCTTCTTGCGGGGGATATTTGTGTGCTACCGCCCAACGCGGTTCGCGGCTGCGAAAACCCAGTTCTCTTTGTAGTGCCAAGCTATTCACTTTGTACACCACACCGTCTATATCAAAAGGTAGTTGCGCGCGTTGGGCCGATATGCGCCCATGAAACGCCACCAAGCCTTCTGCACCCTTTGTGACAGCACGTTCAGAGCACACCGGAAAACCAAGGTTTTGCAGCGCATCCAGCAAGGTGCTATGCGTGGCGGGGACATTCCATCCTTGCACCTCGCCCAAACCATAGGCAAAGAACGATAGAGGGCGCTGCACGGTGATATTGGGGTCTAGCTGACGCAGACTACCTGCTGCCGCATTGCGTGGATTGACGAAAACCTTATCGCCCAAGGCTGCTTGTTTTTGGTTCAAGCGCTCAAAGTCAGCCAGCCGCATATACACCTCACCACGTACCTCCAATAGCGCTGGCGGGTTTGTTGTAAGCAGTCGTAGAGGTATTTGCTGCATAGTGCGGATGTTGTTGGTGACATCCTCCCCTACTTCGCCATCACCTCGTGTTGCGGCACTGGTTAGCACACCTTTTTCATAACGGAGATTTATAGCCAAGCCGTCAAACTTAAGCTCGGCAACATATTCTACCGGCGCATCGCGCTCGTATAAGCCTAGTTCCTTACGCACGCGCGTATCAAAATTGATTGCACCGGACGATTCGGTATCGGTCTCAGTCTGAATAGATAGCATCGGTATGGCGTGGCGTATAGGCGGGAACTCAGTCGCCGCCTTGCCTCCCACTCGCTGGGTGGGTGATGTAGACGTCACCAATTCGGGATATTGACGTTCCAGGGAATGTAATTCTTGATACAGTTGATCAAACTCGCTGTCGGAGATTTGTGGCGTGTCCAGCACGTAATACTGGTGGTTATGATGTTCTATCTGTTGGCGCAGCGCCTCAACGCGGCGAATAACTTCGTGCATTTAAGAAAACAGCCTCAAAGCCGTCGGGCTTCCTGGATTAATGCCACGCTCACGCATCTTGGCGTATATGCCTTGAATCTGCTTGCGAATGGCCTCTATGCCCGCTTCTCCAACCGGACGTTGATTAGCATCAGTAAGCTTGGCGCGCAGAGCGGATTCCAGTCTGTCGCCGAACACGGCCATCTGTCTAAATACGTTGTCGCCATTGGCGATGCGTGGCACATCCAGCATTAGCACTAGGTCGTACAGCATAGCAGTGCGCAGTGATTCCTCGCGCATCGGACGCTGTGATGAGTCCGCCAGAACGTAAAGAGTTTCACCTTCATCGTTGAGTTGGTGGAAGCGGCCGTCTTCTTTGAGCACCAGTCCAGCGGCTTCTGCCAAACCGCGCAGCTTGGTGCCAGGGAATGCGCCCTCCGACCCTGCCGTAAGGTGTAAAGTCATCATCAAGTCTACCTCGATGCAGAATTCATCCAGCATTTTGGCGTAGCTCAAAGTTTCTCGTTCTTCCGGCCAGCTTAAAGTGCCACCTATCGTTTCGGTTAGCTTCTCAGCTTGTGCCCGAAATGCGTTCCAGTCGTCGGCACGCAAAGCACCGCCCCTGTCCACCAGTTGCAGCGCCCCCACTACACGGGAGAATGAAAATTGGGCATGCTCGCTACTAAGCGAAACCCAAGCATCATCCGTCAAGCCAAACCAGCGCACAGGCTTGCTGAAACTGCTCTGCAAACTAAGTTGAGTAAGAATCTCACTGCCACTGCAAATAACATCAGGGGTAAAAATAACGATGGTGTCAATTTGGCTGTCTAGTCCGTCTGGCAATGCTGATGCTATTCTCGGGGCAAATTTTGGAATTTCCTCTGGATTTATACCAATATCATCATCCGCTAGTATGGGCGCAGGTAATGATTCGACATCTGACTCTATTTCCGGCTCCGGCTCTGAAGACTCTTCGATCTCCAATTCCTCCTCAGCAACAGCCTCTTCCTCTGCTTCTATGTCCTCAGCGACAGTAAATTCTGGCTCAACTTCCTCTGGCTCTGGGAAAGGCTCTGGTTCAGGAAATACAAACTCCGGTTCAGGCTCCGGCTCAGGTTCATAAAATGCCGGAATTGCTGCAGCTTCTTGCTCGGCGGCACGTCCCATCAACACGTCTTCTACCGGGCCATCAAAACGATGTGCCATGTCGCGGCGGATTGCGCGCTCTTGCCACCAGTTCACAATTAGCAGTCCCAAAATAAAGACTGCGGCGAGCGCAATTAAGCCTAGCTGAAGTGGACTTATCAAGGTTGAACTCCCAATTTTTTGAGTAACATGGTCATGATTAAGTAGCAAGCAAACATGAGTGCCAATGAGACCGCCAAGCTAGGCCAGAAGCTAATCTTAGCTTTCAACATCCATGGCAATACGGCAAAAAATGCCAGCGATGGCAGTACTAACCAGAAAATTCCGGTGGAAAGTGTGGCTATTTTCTCTACATCATGCGATTCCACATAAAGCCAGACTATAGCTAACAGCGAGACCGTTGGCAAAGAGATGAGTAATGCCGCCAACCAACCATCGCGCTTAGCCAAATCCGAGGCGACCACGATGATGATGGCTGAGATGAGCACCTTCAATGCGGCATAAATCATTAAGCCTCCTCGGTCAATTGCATGGCGGCGGCGATGTCCACTTCGACCACGCGCGACACGCCGCTTTCTTGCATGGTAACGCCTATCAACTGCTGCGCCATTTCCATCGCGATTTTATTATGAGTAATGAATACAAATTGTGTGTTTTCCGACATTTTTTTCACCATCGCGCAAAAGCGTTCGGTATTACTGTCGTCCAGCGGAGCATCCACTTCGTCCATCAGGCAGAATGGCGCTGGGTTCAAGCGGAATAACGCGAACACTAAAGCCAGCGCTACCAAGGCTTTTTCACCCCCAGAAAGCAGATGAATGGTGCTGGTCTTTTTGCCGGGCGGTTGAGCGAACACTTGCAAGCCAGTATCCAAAATTTCTTCGCCCAACAGCTCTAGTCGAGCCTGGCCGCCGTTGAACAAAGTGGCAAACAGTTCGCCAAAATTGCGGTTTACTTCGTCAAAAGTATGCTGCAAGCGGCCACGGGTTTCGCGATCTATGCGGTGTATGGCATCCTCCAAGGTGGCGATGGCTTGATTCAGGTCTAGTGCCTGAGCCTCCAGATAGTTTGCACGTTCATTTTCGCTAGCTAGCTGCTCTATGGCGGCTAAATTTACTGCACCCAATTCGGTGATTTGCTCTTGTAATGCAACCGCTTGGCGTTCCATACTGGCCGCACTTGTGGCTTTCGGCAATTGGCTGGTTAATGCAGCTTCATCTACACCAGACAAAGCTGCCGCGCACTGTTCAAAATACAGTCTGGCCTCTTGCTCGTTCAGCCTTGCCTGTTCTAGCTTATCGCGTAAAGGATGCAACTGATGTTCGGATTGCATGCGGCTTTGTTCGGTTTCCCTGACGCGCGTTTCCAACTCAGCCATTTGGTTGCGTGCCTCGGTTAGCGTGATTTCCTTTTCGTTACGTAGCGCGAGCGCACTATCCAACGAGGCCATCAAGGTATCGGGCGATTGCGATTGTTGCGCTTGCATTGCTTCTTGCAACTGCGTGGCCAGACTCGCATTTTGCTCGTTAAAAACTTTAATTGAATTATTTAATTCTATGATTTTATTATTTATTGTACGTTCATTATAATTTGCCTCCTGCGCCGCATGCTCAGCATTTCTCAGTCGCTCTCGCGCTACATTGAGCGCTTGCTCTGCTGTTAGCACCCCCTGTTTTTTAGTGTCACGCAAGGTTTTTGCCTGATTGATTTCACTTTCTTGCTGGGTGCGACTGGTTTCAGCTGATTTTAATTGCGCTGCAAGCTCAACACGTTGTTTTCCAATGTCCTCAAGCGCGGTATTGGAGAGTCGCAGCTGTTCGCCCACACGTTCATCTTGTTGACGTAGTTTTTCAAGCTCTAACAGCAATGACTGCACTTTTTGCGCTTGAGACTGTTGAGTATTTCTGTTTTTATTCAATGATAAACGAATGTTTTCTAAGATATTACGCAGTTTCTGCAAGGCCTTTTCTTCGTCATTCAAAGCATTACGAATATCAGGCAATTCTGCTTCCAATGTCTCGACTTCTCGCTGACGTTCCAGCAAACCGTGCAATTGCTCGGTTTTGGAATAAAATTTAACGCTAGTGCGACTCACCAGTTCGCCTTGCGGGCAAACCAGCACATCGCCTTGTTTCAGGCCCGTTTGTCGTGCCAAGGCCTCGTTCAAGCTGGAGGAGGTATCAACACCATATAACCAATCATGTAGCACACCGTTCAGGTCTGGATTGAGGATTTCAATCTGATTTATGAGATTGCCTTTGATACTAGCCTCACCAGAGGGCGCACACAGCACCAAAGAAGCTGGTGGTATACCAGCCTTGCCCGCCAGCGATAAAGTTTCCAGCAGCACCGCGTTCAATCGCTCACCCAACACGCTTTCAAGTGCTATTTCCCAGGCTGGATTGACACGCAAGCCTTGCCACAAGCGGGGCTGCTTATCCATGCGGCGTTCACTCAACCATGCACTCATGGATTGATCTCCACCGGTGCTTTGCTGAATTTTGCGTAGCGTAGCCAATTCAGCCTCAATCTGCGCGATGCGGCGAGCCTTCTCATGCACGGCCTGTTGCTGCTGCTGCAATTGACTTTGCAGCGCTTCTTCTTGGATTTGCTGCTGGGCAATCTCGGCTTGTAGTGCACTCAACTGTTGTTGTTCCTGCTCTTGCGCTTGTTGCGCATTGGTAAGCTCTGTCTCATCCGGTCTCACCATTGCTGCAATGGTAGCTTCCAGCTTTTGTTGGCGAGCATCTAGTGCTGCAAGTTGCTGTTGCTGATGTTGGCGATTTGCAAGGCTTAATTGCAAGGCTTGCTCAGTTTTTGCCAATTCCAACTGCGTGGATTCAAGTGCCTGTTGCGCTGCTTGTTGTTGGCTTTGATGTACAGGGAGTTCTTTGCGACTTTTTTCTAGTTCGGCGAGCATCAAAGCTCCCTGCTTTACCGCGGTTTGTTTTAGGGTCTCATGCTGTTGCAACTCGGATTGCCGTTGTCGTATCTGGGTTTCGATGTTCAGGCGCTGAAGGCTGAGCTCTTTTTCGCGCATTTGAGCACGTTCACTAATGTCTTTGGCGTGTTTGAGTTGTTGTTCAATCTGAGTTAGCGCCGCACTGGCCTCGTAGAAATCTGTTTGCGCTTTTTGTGTGGCGTTACTCGCAGTGATGTGCTGCTGACGGATACGTTCTAGATTTGCCTCTAGCTTACGCAGCGTTGCCATTTCGGCCTCCAATTCATTCACTAGGACTTCGACTTGGCGTTTAGCTTTCTCCCATGAGTTTGCAGCTTGCTGCTTCTTGAGCAACCACAACAATTGATGTGCAGATTCTAATTGTTGTTTAAGTTGATGATATTGCTGTGCAATCTCCGCTTGAGATTGCAATAGCAGGATTTGTTTGGTGATTTCCTGGCGTATATCATCCACCCGCAGCAAGTTTTCACGCGTATCTTTAAGGCGCGATTCGGTCTCACGGCGACGCTCTTTATAGCGCGAAACGCCGGCAGCCTCCTCCAGAAATACGCGTAGCTCTTCCGGTTTGGCATCCACGATACGCGAGATAGTGTTTTGGCCAATGATGGCGTAGGCGCGGCTGCCTACGCCGGTTCCTAGGAACAAATCAGTGATGTCTCGTTTGCGAACTTGCTGGTTGTTGATGATGTAACTTGAGTTGCCATCGCGCTCCAGTACGCGCTTGACCACAATTTCTGAATATTGTGACCAAGCTCCAGCGGCGCCGCCAAAGCTATTGTCAAAATGCAGCTCCACACTGGCGCGGGAAATGGCTTTGCGATTGAGTGAACCGTTAAAAATCACATCCTGCATGGAGTCGCCACGCAATTCGCGTGCACTGGATTCGCCCAACACCCAACGTATCGCCTCCATCACATTCGATTTACCGCAGCCATTGGGGCCGACGATGGCAACGCGCTGGCCGCTTAATTGAATCGTGGTGGGGTCAACAAAGGATTTGAAGCCAGCGAGTTTTAGATGAGTGAGGCGCATTGCTTGCTATTATAATGTCAGTTGTTCAAATGCGCGGTGTCTCTCATGGCAACAAAACCTAATACAAATCTCGAAACGTTCGACAACCCGGAGCCGAGTCGTGACTTCCACATTCACATGGAAATTCCCGAATTCACTTGTCTCTGCCCCAAAACTGGCCAACCGGATTTCGCCACCTTGATCTTGGATTACATTCCTGAGCAAAAATGTGTGGAGTTGAAAAGTTTGAAACTGTATATCTGGTCATATAGAGATCAAGGCGCATTCCATGAAGCCGTTACCAATCGCATCCTGGATGACTTGGTTGAAACCACGAACCCGAGATTTATGCGTCTTACGGCCAAGTTCTATGTGCGTGGCGGAATTTTTACCAACGTCGTCGCCGAGCACCGCAAGGTTGGGTGGCAACCCGCACCAAAAGTTGATTTGTCACAGTTTGCCCAGCAATCTAATACTCGAGGCTAAGCAAATGACGGATGGACTTACCATAGAAGCCGTACTTCCCCTGAGCTGGGTTACACGCCAAGCCACCAGCCAAGCCAATGTGGAGATGCAGCGCCAGAGTAATGTTTCTCTACTCCGCGCGCTGGCTTCAATGGAGGCGATCGCACCGGAACGTGAATTGGGAGACGAAGCCACACAAAAAGCCTTGGAGCGCATGGAATCCAAGTTGGATATTGTCATGCTACTACTCGCCAAGCTAGCGGCTGCAAGCGGATTGTTACCAAGTGAGAAGCCACTCGCCCTGCGAACGGATAGCTTGAGCTGGCTGGAGCATGAACATGCTCCTACGATGGGCGAGTCAGTAATGATAAGTTTATACTTGAACCCGCGCTTGCCACAGCCTTTGCTGCTCAGTGCTCAAGTATGTGATTTACAGAACAAAGACCACGGCATACAGATTGAAGTGAAGTTGGAAGATGCTGGAGAGGAGCTGCAAGAATGGCTGACTCGTACCATTTTCCGTTATCATAGACGGCAAGTACAAGCGCGCCGTCAGCCTTAATTTTGTTGGTTTTGAGCCAGTAATTAAGACACCAAAAAGCAATTGACAAGCATTGTCCCCTTCCGTATAGTTGCGGCTCTTTTTAGGGGGTATAGCTCAGCTGGGAGAGCGCTTGCATGGCATGCAAGAGGTCAGCGGTTCGATCCCGCTTACCTCCACCAAAAAAGCTGAGAAATATTAGTAATTAAGTAATACCAGTTATGTAGTTTGCCTCTGTCCCCATCGTCTAGAGGCCTAGGACATCACCCTTTCACGGTGAGTACCGGGGTTCGAATCCCCGTGGGGACGCCACACAAAGCAAAGGGTTGCTTTTTCAAGCAACCCTTTTAATTTGATTAACGTCATCGTTAATGCCACTGCGGAGTGGTAGTTCAGTTGGTTAGAATACCGGCCTGTCACGCCGGGGGTCGCGGGTTCGAGTCCCGTCCACTCCGCCATCAACAAGGAAGCAATGAAGCGTTAATTGCCTGCCAATTTATTGTCCTGATTTTTCTTGCGTAAAGCGCTTGCGAGATTTGCCACACCACCCTGCTGCAATATACTTTTGAAGTTGGATTTATAGGTTCTGCTCAAGCTTACTCCTCCCCACTCAATGTCGTAAACCTGCCAACCAGCTGCATTCTTCGTGACTTTGATGTCTACCATTGAAGGACCGTCAGTAGGATCGATCACTTTACATTTGACGATGGCTTCATTTTCAGTTGCAGTGTCCAAAGGCAGAAAAGTGACTTTCTCATCGCTGTATTGAGCAAGAGATTTGGTAAAAATATGGGTTAAGAAAGTGCGATATTCATTAACCAAGTCTGATTGTTCTTGCGCTGAAGCAAGGCTCCACTGATTTTCACCTACGATTACCCGTGCCATGCGTTCAAAATCGAAACGAGGAAGTATCTTGGTATTGACTAGATCATCAGTTTTTTTTGCATCCTTCGTCAGTTCTTTATCAGCTGTAAGCGCGGATAAGACATCATCAACCGTTTTCTTCACGACCTCATCTGGCGGGGAAGTCTGTAAACCCTCTGCATGCAAAACTGTCACAGATAACAACAAAACTGCAAGAAATAGTCGAAATATCTTCATAGTTTGGGCCACCATTTCATCATATCGTGTTCGTAACAACGGAAAACTGCAATTTCAGTATACAACAATCCAACTATTGAAAAAAAGCACCAAAAGGCATTCAGCCAGCACTCTAAAGTGTTGTAAGTCGTTTTAATTTTGGCCTTACCCAAGCCTCAAAGTCGTCCACAAAGGTATAAATCACAGGTACAAATAAAAGGCTAAGCGCGGTTGAGGTAATCAGTCCGCCGATAACGACAATCGCCATCGGCTCGCGAAAAGCGGCGCCTGTACCTAATCCTAGTATCACAGGCAACATGCCAGCTATCATGGCGACCGTCGTCATCACGATGGGTTGCGCGCGCTGCTGACAGGCTTCTATGATGGACGTGTGTCTAGTGTTACCTGCAAGGCGATGTTCCACAATAAAATCTACCAGCAAAATACCATTCTTACCGACGATACCCATGAGCATGAGGATACCTATCACCGCGGGCAGCGACAATAAAGAGTTGGTGACGAGCAATGCTAACAATGCTCCACCTATAGAAAGTGGGAGTGCTGCCATGATAGTGAATGGCTGTAATGTGGTACGAAACAATAACACCAGTACGGCATATACCATCAGTACACCAGCCAGCATGGCGGTGATGAAGGAATTAAACATTTCCGTGAGCAATTCCGCGTCACCGGTATCAAAGCGTTTGATACCGTGGGGCAAGCTCTTCATAGTAGGCAATTGCGCAATAGCATCCATCGCCTGCCCCAGTGATGCCCCATTCAGGTTGGCATCCAGTGCGATTTGGCGCTGCCTGTCGTAATGTTCTATACGTGTAGGCCCTGCGCCTAGTGTGATGTCAGCAACGGCTGATAGTGGCACCATGCCTGCTTCACCTTGAGCGGGGACCAATAAGCGTCCAATCACGGCGGGGTCTGCTTTGGCGCTGGCGTTGAGCAACACCCTAATCGGTATCTGCCGCTGCCCAGAATTGAACATGGCTAGATTGGTGTTCAAATCCCCCAGCGTGGCAACGCGAATGGTGTTAGCAATGGCTTCGGTACTGACCCCTAGTTTTGCTGCCTGGTCTTTACGTGGGGTCACTACCAATTCGGTACTGGGCAACGGAATGGTAGAAGACACGTTGGCCAGCTGTTTCAATTGTCGCATTTCGTTTTCAAGTTGCATCACTGTTTTCTGCAGTAGTGCGCCATCGTTGCCAGCCAACAGCAACGTTACTTCCTTAATGCCCTTTTCATTGACGAAATGAACGCGCGCATTGGGAATTCGGGCTAAAGACGCTAAAACTTTCTGCTCAAATTCCCTTACGTCCATATCGCGTTGTTTGCGTGGAATAAGCTGAATGGTCAGTCGGGCGCGACGTACGTCTCCTTCCACATTAGTATCGCTATCCGCCCCACCCACTAAGGCATAAACAGTTTTGACTTGTGGTTGCTGCATCAGTATATCGGTGAGTTGCCCTACGACTTTGTCGGTATCAGCTAATCGAGAGCCCGGTGGTAATTCAACCTGCAACAGAGATTGCCCTTTATCTTCTGCGGGTAAAAATCCAGTGGGGATAAAGTTGATCATGGCATAAGTCGCCAATAACACACCTGCTGCTGCCAGCAGCATCACTTTACGGCGACGCAATGCGAATTCCAGCAAAGAGCGATATGTCGCAATCCAGCTAGGCAAATGAGGTAGCGCTTGTTTGTTCGGTTTGAGGAAATAAGCCGCTAGCACTGGGGTGATGAGCCGTGCCACCACCAGAGAAAACAAAGTGGCGACAGCCACGGTAAGACCAAACTGAAAGAAATACTGCCCCACAGCGCTATGCATAAAGCTGACAGGCACGAATACCGCGACTATCACTAAAGTAGTGGCCACGACTGCCAGCCCTATCTCATCCGCAGCATCCATCGCGGCGCGATATGGAGTTTTGCCCATCTTCATGTGGCGCGTAATGTTTTCGATCTCTACGATGGCATCGTCCACCAGAATGCCAGACACCAACGACAAAGCCAGCATACTCACCATATTGAGTGAGAAACCCAGCCATTGCATCACAAAAAACGTGGGGATGACTGACAATGGGATTTCCAGTGCGGTAATCCAAGTGGCACGCCAGTTTCGCAAGAACAAAAATACCACCAAAGCCGCTAGCAGTGCACCTTCCAGGAAGGATAGCAAGGCCGAGTGGTAACTCTCTTTAGTGAACTGTACCAAAGACTGAATCTGGGTGAATTCCACGCCCGGATTTGTCAGTTTCAATCCAGCTAAAGCAGCTTCAACTCCACGTTCTAGACTAACCTCACTAGCCGACTTGGTGCGGTACACGGCAAAAGTAACGACTGGTTTTTTATTTAACCAAGCTAGTTGGCGCGCTTCATTCGTGGCATCACGCACCACTCCTAAATCTTGCAGGCGCGCTGAGCCTCCAGGCAATGCGATAGATAAATTGGCCAAGGCATCTACAGTAGCAGCACCCCCGATAGTGCGGATCAAGGTTTCTTGTGTGCCATTGTCTATGCGACCTGCGGGACCATCCAACGCAGTTTGACGCAGCTGTTGATTGATTGCCTCTGCGGTCACGCCATACGCTTGTAAACGCACTGGATCTAACTCGATACGGATTTCCCTATCCAATCCACCTTGACGCTCTACTTTGGCAACTCCTTTAACCGCTAATAAAGCGCGCACTATCTGGTCGTCAATGAACCAGGAAGTGTCTTCCAATGAGCGTTGCGGGGCGTTGACGGTGTAGGTCAGCATAGGTACCGCGTCTATGTCAAAACGCTGTATCTGTGGTTCTTCTATGTTTTGCGGCAACAACGGGCGAATTTCCGCAATTTGGTCGCGTACTGAGGTCAGTGCTTGATTAAGGTTGGTGCCGAGCTGGAATTCAATCTGCGTATTGGACACACCATCCGTCACCGTAGACCAGCTATGCTTGATGTTACCCACACTGGCGACAGCCGCCTCTACTCGATTGGTGATTTGCAGTTCGATTTCACTAGGAGCAGCACCTGCCATGTTGATGGTAATGCTGACTATGGGAATTTCTACGTTGGGAAGATTGTTGATAGGCAGCTTAGAATAGCTCGCCAAGCCGAGTAGCAGCAGGCCAATAAAAACAATAATGGGTGCTAACGGGCGTTCTATTGCCCAGGATGAAATTCGTAAACTCATAGCTTGTTAGACTTGCTTTCTGGAGCTACACGCACCGCTTCACCATCATGCAAGAACGCCACCGCGCCGGTAACGACTTGCGTTCCCTCTTTTATTCCTTGCACAATCTCTACCAGACCATTGCTACGCTCACCTAACTTCACTGTTGTTTTAATGGCTTTTCCTGCGTTCACTACAAACACCGATGCATTTGCACCATCAAAACGGATGGCTGCATCTGGCAGATAGATGGCTTTTTGCACTTTAAAATTGACCCGCACTTGCGCAAATTGTCCAAGAATAACGTTCGGTGACTTATCAAAACGCACACGCAATTTGGCGACTTGAGATTGACGCTGCACTTGATTAGCCGCGCGCCGTACCTTGCCTTTGTAAAGTGTATTGTTGCCCACCACCTGAATTTCGGCTGTCATACCTGGCGTGAGTCGCGCCGCGTCAGCACCGGAGACTTCAAGCTCAACTTCTAGCGCATCGTCACGCAAAATCACGAATAAAGGTTCAGGACTTTGTCCCAGAACCATGCCAACATGCGCTTTGCGTGTGGTGATGGTGCCGGAAACCGGCGCGGTGATAGTGGCTTGCGCCAGCCGCAAATCAGCCTCTGCCAACTGCGCATCGGCCAAGGCGAGATCGGCTTGCGCCATATTGACCGCCTGTTGCGCTGCTTTTGCATGAGCTTCGGCCACATGTTCATTGGTAGCTTTTTGCTCAGGCGTAGCTTCGACAAAAGGATTTGCCTTTTTTAGATCTATTTTAGCCTGACTATGTAGTGCTTGCGCTTCCTCTAGCGAAGCCTCCTGCTGCGCCAGAGCTGCCACTGCACGTTGCCGTACCGCTTGTTGTTGTGCGCGTTGCACCTGAAACAGCTTGGGGTCTATCGTTGCCAACACCGTTCCGGCGCTGACCCTTTGATCCTCATCTACCATCACTTGCTGGATTTTTCCTTGCGCCACACTGGCATACACCGAAATTTCTTCACGCCCTACCACAGGGCCAGAAAAAGTCATGGTTCTTGGCGTATTACTAAGCTCGGTGGTAATAGTGGAAACAGTGATGGCGGTTTGTGGCTCGGCGCTTGCGTTGATGGCCAAAGCTAAAACAAGCCATCCAGCCAATGGCCAACTAATTTTTCTCATAATAATCTCTCTTAAAACAATTATTTAATAGTTTAACTAAAGGTTAATTATTAGATAAAGTGGTATGCTAATCTCGTATTATAGATTCAAACCGCAGTGGAGAAATTGCCTTAAGCAGATTTTGTGGCAACGGCGCAGGTTCATTTTCAATTTCAGCCGATAATACTTCACCCATTAGCAAACCTGTTACTAGTCCGCGCGAGCTATGTCCGGTATTCACATAAAGTCCGGGAAACCGAGCAGTCACTTCGCCAACCACAGGCAGATTGCTGGGTACGCTGCAGCGACAGGCGGCGCGACCGCTGACGGAAGCAGTGCTTAAGCTTTGATGCAGTGCAGGTGATAACTGTTGCAGCATGGCTAAATTTTCCAAATGATCTTGTACACGCACATCAATTTGAGAATCGCCATCCTGATAACTTGAACCTAGGGTGTGCATGCCTTCACGTTGGGGCGTTATGAAACCTTCGCCACAGATGACAGTATTTAAATGTTGACTGGTCGCTGTGGCTGATAAATGACTCACCTGTCCGCGCACAGACCGTAGCGGCAAATGTGCGGTCTGTGCAAAACGATTACTCGATGCTGCACCAGCCACGATAATTACTGGGGCGCTCGTCAGCAAACTACCCTCTCCCCAAACTTGCCATTGGTCTGCAACACGCTTTAATTCGGTGACTTCGCCCTGCTTTATGGTGATATTAGATGCACTCGATAAAATTTCGCACAAGGCTGGCGGGAATATCCAGCCTCCTGTTGGAAAATAAAGCCCACCTGTAACCACATCGACGCCAACAAGTTTAGTGGCTTGTTCGCGACTTATTCCGTGTAATAGATCTTCAGGTAAGCCCAATTGCAGCAAAGCCTGCTGGCGAGCGGCTTCCGACTCATTGAACGCCAGTTGCAGCACGCCGCATTGCCGCCAGGTATTGGCGCCTTGTGGTAATAACTGCTGCAAACGACGCAGAGTGTAGAGATAGCAAGCCAAAGTCAGCGTACCAAGCTCGCTCCATTTGGGCGAAAGCCTAGCATATAGGACGCCTTGGCGATTGCCAGAAGCTTCTGCAGCCAGCTTGGAATGACGTTCGATGAGCGTCACTTGCCATCCTCGTCTGGCTAGGCTGTGCGCACTAGCAGTCCCTGCAATGCCACCACCGATGACGATGGCGGTTTTTTCCCGTAAAGTCTGAGACGTTTTTGCTTGGTTAAGTGATCCATACAAAATCTCGCGCTTGCGTCCAAAACCCAGCCCTTTTTCCACCTTAAATCCAGCGGCCTGCAAACCGCGCTTGACCACGCCAGCACTAGTAAAGGTGGCAAACGTGGCATTCGCATTTGACAGTTTGGCAATGGTTTTAAATAGCGAGTCTCCCCACATCTCTGGATTTTTAGCAGGCGCGAATCCATCCAAAAACCAAGCATCCACGGAGGCTTTCAGTTGTGGCAAAGTTTCCCGTGCATCCCCAACCAGCAAAGTCAGTGTCACTCTACCTTGCGCAAAGCTCATGCGTTGCCAGCCCGGCGTAAGAATAGTGTATTGCGGTAGTAGTTCGTCAAATTGCGGTTTGAGTTCCGGCCACAACTGCAAGGCAGTTTGTAAATCTTGTGCCGATAAAGGATTCAGTTCGGTGCTGACAAAATGCAGTCTGGCTTTATCTGGAGTCGTTTGTAGCCACAATTGCCACGCGCAGAGAAAATTAAGACCAGCACCAAATCCGGTTTCACCAATAACAAAAAAACTTTCTGCCGTAATCTGCCCCCAGCGTTCAGTCAAATGGTTATGCTGCAAGAACACGTGACGTGTTTCTGCGATGCCGGATTCACGTGAGAAATAGATGTCGTCAAACTTTATTGAGTAAGGTTGGCCGCCATGCCATGCCAGCTCGGCATTTTTCATTGAGATGCTCTGTTGGCTTCAAACAAGGCTGCGCAGATGATCATGGTGCCCCCTATCCATTCACGTGCTGACATCACTTCGCCTGCTAAAAAATAAGACGTGATCGCACCAACTACCAGTTCAAACATAAAGATGATTGCGGCTCGATTGACAGCAATATGTGTGACTCCAAACTGCACCGCCAGTGTCAGGGAGAATAGACAGGCCCCAACAGCCAGTACTAATTCCCAGTTCACAGACACCAACTTCAACATGGCTGGCCAGGGCGATGCTTCTATGCTCAAAAATGACAGGCAAATAACACAAACACCTACCCACGTCCAAAATGACTTGGTTGGAACTGATAAGTGCGTGGCGCGGCGAACCAATACATTGCTCAGAGCAAACGTAAATCCAGCCGAAAGAGCTAACCATTCGGCGCCGCTTTGGGGAATAGGTAAATTATCAAAACCCTGCCAGAGCATGACTAACATGCCGCACACTGACATTACCATTACCATCAACTCTTTTTTATCGCTGCGTTCATCTAGCAAAAAATGGGATAGCAGAACCGTCCATAAAGGCGACAAATAAAACAGAAGTAATATCCTCATTACCTCGCCTTGGAGAACCGCCAGTATGTAACCAACATTGGACCAGCCAGCGGCCAAGCCCATGCTTAAAGCCAACCATGAAAAAGCACGTTCACGCCATAATTGACGTCCAAACATCAGGCAACCTAGTAACAGTGCAACAATGTACACAGCCAAGTTGGATTGAATGCCAGGCAGACCTGCCTCAGCCAGTATGCGGTAGGGATACCAGACACTACCCCAAGCAACAGCACCGAACAGCAAACCAGTCACAGCCAAAGATTTTTGTTTTGATGCGCTAATGCTCAATTTATAATGCTCCCATGAACCCAAACCTGAATGCTCTACACCCTTATCCATTTCAAAAACTACGCGACCTATTCGCTGGTATCACCCCTAATCCAGCTTTCAAACCAATCAACTTGTCTATTGGCGAGCCTAAGCATGCCACGCCAGAATTTATCAAACAGGCATTGACGGATCATCTCGGAGGGTTATCGAATTATCCCACGACTTTGGGTAGCACCGAGCTACGACAAGCGATTTCTAACTGGTTGGTGCGTCGGTATGCAATTCCAGCGCTAGATATTGAAAAACAGATCATTCCAGTTAACGGTAGCCGTGAAGCGCTATTTTCATTTGCGCAAGCAGTGATAGACACCTCTCATGCAAATCCTGTGGTACTTAGCCCTAACCCCTTTTATCAGATATATGAGGGTGCGGCGCTACTAGCTGGAGCTGAACCTTATTACCTCAACACATTGCCGGATAATGATTTCAATATTGATTATTCCAGTGTGCCGGAGTCGGTATGGAAGCGCGTTCAACTGCTCTATGTATGCTCCCCGGGCAATCCTACTGGCAAAGTCATGGGTATTGATGACTGGCGAGAAGTATATGCCCTGGCTGATAAATACGGCTTTGTAGTGGCTTCTGACGAATGCTACTCGGAAATCTACTTTAATGAGAACCAAACCCCATTGGGGTCTTTGCAAGCTGCACACCAGCTTGGACGTGGTTTTGAACGCGTGGTCATGTTCAGCTCACTGTCCAAACGCTCAAACGTGCCGGGAATGCGTTCAGGCTTTGTCGCCGGAGATGCGAAAATCCTTGAGAAATTTCTGCTCTACCGTACCTATCACGGCTGCGCCATGAATCCCGCAGTACAAGCCGCAAGTGCGGCCGCCTGGAATGACGAGACGCATGTAGTAGAAAATAGAAGACTTTATGCGGAAAAGTTTCAGGCCATTACTCCTCTATTGCAAAAAGTTATGCAAGTAGAGATGCCAGATGCTGCTTTCTACTTATGGGGGCGTGTGCGAGGCTCAGACACAACATTTGCAAGTGAGCTTTATAAGCAAGCCAATGTCACCGTGTTGCCTGGTAGTTATTTGGCACGAGAGGCTCATGGAATCAATCCTGGTGAAGGATTTGTAAGGCTTGCGCTAGTGGCATCATTGGCGGAGTGTTTGGATGCTGCAGAAAGTATAAACAAGATTTTTTGACAGCAAGGCAACGAGTTGTTATAAAGTTCGTATGGAGATATTAAGCGACATTTTGGTAGTTCTAAGGATGTGGGGGCCTTTTTTTGGCCTAATTCTCAGCGCAATAGGCGCTTGCCTAATTTTTGTAGGGGTGAGAGAGCAGATAGCCGAGGCAAAACGACTGGACAGTCTCATCTCTAGCCAACCTAACAAGCATGCGGATGGTAGAACTCTAGATAAAGCAATCTCAGTCCGCGATCAACGCTCCAAAGAGAGGACAGATGCCAAAAAAATGGAGATCATTGGCATGGCGGTCTTTATTTTCGGATGCGTACTGCAAGCTTTCGGCAGTTTTCCCATCAAGTAATTTCCACAATTTCAGTCACCGCCATCCCGCCAATATCTCGCAGCTTTTCATAGCGCGGTGAATTCAGGTCAACCAGTTCAGCAAGCCTTGAATACGAGGCATTTACAAACAACTCTCTTCCGTCCGTATCTTGCCGTTTTACACCGAAAGTCACACATTTGCGTTCGTCCATAGTTAATTTCCCCAGCAGGTTCTTGCTCGCCCATATCGCACCGAAACGAGCAAAATCAGACAAGCGCGCTGCATGGTTGATAGTGTCACCCAATACAGTGAATTCCACCTTGGTTTCAATATGAAAGACACCCAGCCACTCCTGCCCTTCATTTAAGCCGGTATTGAGATAAAGCTCGTTCAGCCAGTTCTTGCGTAGTTGCCATTCTTTGCTGATTTTTCGCATGGCTTTACGCATCTCACTGGCGCAGTGCAGTGCGTTAAGAATGTAATGACAATCGGGTTGAGGGAAGAAGTAATACACCATGCCGTCGCCCACATGCTTACCATGAGTGCCGTAATATTTACGGAAAATAGGATCCATGGTGGCCCAAATCTGGTTGATGAGCTCGAAGTATTCCTCCGGTGGCAGTTCAGAGCAAATGCGTACCGAGTTTTGTAAGTCAGCCACCATCACTGCCACGTCAGTCAGGACAGGCAATCGTTTTTTTAGTAGATTACGTATCACTTCGTCACGACGTTCCAGCAAGCCCAGCAAACCACCATGCCCAGCCTGTTCGTGTGCGTAGACCACCAGTATACCTTCGCGGAAATAGGAGGCGTAGACACGATAATGTTCTGTCTCACCTGCCTTATCTTTTAAGGCAATAGGAAATTCTGCCAAAGGGCCATTTTTATTGGATTCAGTGATACCCGCCAACGTTCCTGTCATGCCCAGCGCCGCATTGCCCAGCACTGTAGAGATACGTTCCCTTCCTAGCGCCTGATGCAACTGTACAAAAGCCTCACGGTTCTCGCTGTTTCCGCCATAAGCACCACGCGACAGATAGTCTACCGCTCCACGTTGCTGGATATCCGAAGGTAGTTTATCGAAATTTCCTAGCAGCAAGCTACGCGCCTCCTCGTTGTACCATGCAATCTCCATATTGTAATTGACCATATACGCTGGATACGG
The DNA here is from genome assembly GCA_021414145.1 of Methylophilales bacterium. Taxonomy (GTDB): domain Bacteria; phylum Pseudomonadota; class Gammaproteobacteria; order Burkholderiales; family Methylophilaceae; genus CAILHX01. Next base: position 38,683 of record JAIOOY010000068.1, read on the forward strand.
TACCTGATCTATGGTCAGACGCAACGCACCGGTTTCAACGGAGGTGCTGCGTGGCTTTTCATTGCTTGACTCAGTGATATCTACAGGAGTTTCTGTGGCGATGGTCATGGCATATCCTTCTTGTTGAAGTTGAAGTGCGATTTCGTTCATAGGTGTTCCAGATTTTTTGAGCGCCTTGATACGTTCGATACGGCGTACAGCATCATCGGGGAAATGCCCAATCTGTCGAGCACGAGTATTAGCATCGGTACCTGGACTGCCCACCACCGGGCGCGGTAGCAATCCTAGTGCGATATAGTTGTTCAGGGTGGCGCGCGAAACGCCGGTGGCCTGAATAATATCCAAGCTGGTGAGCATGATTTGAACTGTCCAGTTGATTTGTACAGTTTACACATTGAACTTTTATACAGTATAAGTCAAGTGCCTATATTGACTTAAATAGAATCTTCTATCTTATTGTTGTATCAATACAACAACGATTTATTTAGAAATAATGAACTGTCTAACTATATTATTCATACTGTCTAATATGGTACTGTCCAAACAATCCAGCTCAACCGTGTCATCCATGCCACGCAGCCAAGTCATCTGCCGTTTAGCAAGCTGCCGAGTGGCGGCAATGCCCTGCTCTCTCAGCGTGACAAGGTCGATCTCTCCATCCAGATAGCGCCATGCTTGGCGATAACCTACACAGCGCATGGCAGGCGATTCTGGCTTAAGTGTGGGGTAATTAAGTTGTAGCGCCCTCACCTCCTCCACCAAACCAGCCTGCAACATGGCATCAAAACGCTCTGCGATGCGCTGATGCAGCACGGCACGATTTGAAGGCAACAGTGAAAACTTGAGTAGCCGGTAAGGTAAAACGTCGGTTTTGACGGCTTGCAACAGCGTGGACATGGGGTGGCCCGTAACATGCCAAATCTCCAGCGCACGTTCGATGCGTTGCGCATCGTTAGGCTTGAGGCGTGCTGCCGTAGCAGGATCAATCTTTCGTAGTTCCTCATGCATGGCTGGCCAGCCAAACTTTTCAGCTTGTTCCAGAATGCTGCTACGAACCGCCGGATCCGCCTGAGGCAATGCGTTCAAACCATACTGCAAGGCATTAAAATAAAGCATGGTGCCGCCTACTAGTAACGGAATCTTACCGCGCGCGGAAATTTCCTCCATATGAAGAAGCGCATCTTGCCGAAACCGCGCAGCAGAATAGACTTCAGTCGGCGAAATCAAGTCAAGTAGGTGGTGTGGTGCTTGTGCCAGCGTTGCAGCATCCGGCTTGGCCGTGCCTATGTCCATATCGCGATACACCAACGCGGAATCCACGCTGATAATCTCTACCGGCAATTGTTGCGCCAGTGCCACGGCCAGACCGGTTTTTCCCGAAGCGGTTGGTCCCATCAAAAAAATAGCCGGCGGAAAGTCCTGTTGTTTCATGCGCCAAGTATAAAGCATGGCAAATATATGTAATTTTTCTTGCTTCAAAACGACCAACAGAATGCGGTATTTAATTGAAACATAAACAACAAATTGGTTATACTGCCCCCAAATGAAGTATTAAATTAATAAGCCTAACACCAAGGAATAACGCCATGCTAAATCTGACTAACGTTTCCATCAAAGACCAGTTACGACTGATGACCGTAATATTGCTGGGATTGATGATTGCAGTAGGTTCCTACGGAATCATGCAGTTTAGAGAGGCCAATGTTTACATTCATTCCATGTACCAAGATCGCGTTATTGCGCTAAAAACACTAAAGATGGTTTCGGATGTGTACAACGTGGATTTGGTCAAAACTGTATCCAAGGTACGTAATAAGCGCCTATCCGCAAGTGATGCCATTCCCATTCTTGAAGAAGGAAAGA
>JAIOOY010000069.1 GCA_021414145.1 Methylophilales bacterium
TTGTCCAGCATGATTTCCTTGAGGGTTTCGTACGTGTCCAGTGTGCTCAATTACTATCTCCTAGGCTGCGACCATTGAGTGTGCAGCGCATTTCTTAAAAAATTCGGCCAATCGTTTTGCCACGTCATCCTTGCGCTTATCCAGCGTCAGCACGTGGTAAGTATCATCCACAAAGAAGGTCTCAACGCGCTCTGAAGAGATGCGTTGCGCCACGTAATGGGCGTTTTTCACGCTGGCCATATCGTCCTCTGTGGCATGCACAATCAGTGCTGGAGAGTGTACCTTAGGCAGCACTTTTTTGGCAGCCTTGATGAGTTTTGCGCACTGATGCACGGTCACCCCGGGGGTGTGGAAAATCCCTACTTTTTCCGAGGCCAGCGCATCGCGGTTTTCCAGAATGGCGTGCACCAAGGCACGAGTACGTTCGCACTTGATGCCGTAAGGGGGATTTTCTTTCCATGACAGGAAATACCGTAACGGGGAGTTCAAAGCGATGGGTAGGAACAGTTTGCGACGCAGCCGTGGCATATTCCAACCATCGTAAAAGAAGGTGGTAGAAAGCAGCCCCAAGCCATCAACGCGCTTGCCCTTCTCTGCCGCCAGCAACAGGCCGATCAAGGCACCCATGGAAAGTCCGGACACATACACACGCTCGTGCTTGGTTTTCAGAGCCTCAAACGCTCTGTCCATGCTGGCGTACCAATCCTGCCAGCGCGACTTCTTGAGATCACTCACGGTGCCACAATGCCCTGCCAATGCCGGACACATCACGCTATAGCCTTGTTTCATCAGCCTTTTAGCGATATGCCGCATCTCTGCTGGCGTGCCCGTTAGGCCATGCACCAGCAACACGGCATCCGCGCCGCGCTCTTCGTAATAGCCGGTATTGCCCAGACAGTTTTCTATTGTTGAATCCATTATTTTTTCAATTCCACATCATGCTCGATTTGCGGCGAGACACGAAGAACACGCGCGGACAGTACAACAAGTACGGCAAGCGGGTTCGACAAAGTATCGCTGCAAATCCAGAATGATGTTACTCAGCTCCGCAGCGGCGCAGCAACATTTCAAACAGATGGATGCCGAGGTCGATTTCTTCTTCAGAAATCATCAACGAGGGCGCCAGTGTGATCACGTTCTTTTGGTAGCCACCAATATCCAGCACCAAGCCGTATTTCTTGTCGCCCACCAGTAAGTCACCCATCAGGCCTTCATTGAACATGCGGTCAGCCAGTTCGCGGCTGGCGGTGTAGCCATCTTTCTCGCACAGTTCGATACGCAGCGCCAACCCTAGGCCACTCACGTCACCGACTACTTTCCAGCGCGACTTCAGCCCTTGAATCGCATTCAGGAAATACGCGCCACGATCACGCACATGTTTCTCGAAATCGCCTTCCTGCGTCATTTTCAGCACTTCCAGCGCTACCGCCGTACCCAGCGGGTTGGAAGCAAATGTGGAGTGAGTAGAACCTGGTGGGAATTTCTCAGGAGAAATCAGCTCTTCACGCGCCCAGATACCAGACAGCGGGTTGAGACCGTTGGTAATGGCTTTGCCGAACACGAAGATGTCAGGAATGATATCGAAGTTTTCCCAGGACCACAGCTTGCCGGTGCGATACACGCCCATCTGAATTTCGTCCGCCACTAGCAGCACGTTTCGTTTCTTTAAGCTTTCTTGCAGCTTCTTCATGTAGCCCGCTGGCGGGATGATATAGCCCCCGGTACCTTGCATAGGCTCGATGTAGAACGCACCAAACTCGCATTGCCCGGTTTTCACATCCAACACCGATTGATATTCAGTTTCAAACAGCTTCTCGAACTGCTTGTGGCAATAGGTATCGCACGTTTCCACCTTCATGTCATAAGGACAACGATAACAATATGGGTAAGGAATAAACTCTGCGCGGTCGGCAAAATTGCCGAAGCGACGGCGATAACGATAGCTGGAGGTAATGGCCGATGCACCCAAGGTGCGGCCATGGTAGCCACCCATAAAG
>JAIOOY010000070.1 GCA_021414145.1 Methylophilales bacterium
TAGATTTTGCTCCCATGCAGCGTCAACAAAGCTATAGGTAATCGCTTCAAAATAATCCGCCGCAACTAGCGTTTGGCGCAAGTCGCCTAAACTGCGGATACTTTCAGGGGCTGGTAGCATGCGCATGCTAGAGGCTGGTGCAAAAGCTTGAAGCGCTTCATAGCCGTGCAGACGGATGATTTCCTCGATTAGGTCTTCTTCAATAGTGATATCAAAACGATGACTGGGCGGGGTGACGGAAAACTCATCTTTTATACTAGTGTATTCAAACTGCAAACGGGTCAACAAGTCTGCAATTGCAGTTTGCGTGAAATCAATTCCCAACACCGCCTTTGCTCTATTTACACGCAATTTAACAGGATGTCGGATAGGCAATTGGGCACTTATCTCGGTAATCTCGCCTGCGTTGCCTCCACAGATTTCCAGTACCAATTGGGTCGCACGCTCCAGACATGTCCGAGTCGCAGCGAAGTCCACACCACGTTCAAAGCGATACGATGAGTCGGTAGACAAGCCCAGACGGCGCGCACGACCTGTAATCGCTGAAGGGGCGAAGAATGCGCTTTCCAAGAAAATGTTGGTAGTAGCGTCAGAGACGGCGGCGCTACTGCCACCCATAATGCCCGCTAGCGCGATAGCACCGCTACTGTCGGCGATGACCAGCATATCTGCTTGTAACGTGGCTTCTTGTTCGTTGAGCAGAGTGATTTTTTCGCCCTCTCTGGCAAGCCGCACTTGCACATCGCCCGCCAGTTTATTCAGATCAAAAGCGTGTAGCGGTTGCCCCAATTCGAGCAACACGTAGTTAGTGATGTCCACGACAGCGGAGATACTACGCAAACCGCTACGCTCAAGGCGGCGCAGCATCCAAGCGGGTGTTGCCGCTTGTGCGTTGACACCGTTGACGACGCGGCCACAGTAACGTGCACAAGCGGATTTAGCATCTACTTGAACATTTTTTTTCTGGTTGCTAGTGACTGCAGAGGTGTTGATTTTTGGCATATCAAGCGGTGTATTGGTCAGTGCCGCCACATCACGCGCAACGCCTAATACGCTCAAACAATCGCTACGATTCGGTGTGAGTTTGAGTTCAAATACTTGGTCGTTCAGATCGAAATAATCACGGATATTCTGTCCAATCACTGAATCTGCAGGCAGTTCCAGCAATCCGGTAGCTTCTTCCGCCAAACCGATTTCCTTGGCGGAACACATCATGCCGAACGATTCCACTCCGCGCACCTTGGCTTGCTTGATATCAAAGCCCGGCAGTTGGGCACCCACCAAAGCACATGGGGCCTTAAGTCCAACACGGGCATTGCTGGCGCCACATACGATTTGTAGCGGTTCGGATTGGCCGACATCCACTCGCAACACTTGCAGACGATCTGCGTCGGGGTGCTTTTCTGCGCTGAGGATATGACCAACCACGACATGACTGAAATCAGGAGCGACCGGCTGCAAAGCCTCGACTTCCAGACCCGCCATAGTGAGGACGTGATCGAGCGCCGCACTATCCAGCGCAGGATTTACAAACTCGCGTAACCAGTTTTCAGAAAATTTCATGTCTTATCAGGAAAATTGCTTGAGGAAACGGAGGTCATTTTAGCTCCGACATCACGCGGCTTTGCCGCATGAGTCTCCACTGAAATGATTTGCGATTTCTCATGAGAATTGTTTAAGGAATCGCAAATCATTTTCGAAGAAAAGACGCAAATCATTCACGCCATAGCGCAACATAGCCAAACGCTCTACGCCTAGGCCAAAAGCGAATCCGAGATACTGTTCACTGTCTATGCCCACATTTTTCAGTACGTTGGGATGCACCATACCGCAGCCGCCGATTTCCAGCCATTTCTCGCCCCAACTCATGTCCATTTCGGCAGACGGTTCGGTGAAAGGAAAGAAGGACGGGCGGAAACGCACGGTTAAATCGTCGCGCTCGAAGAATCGTTGCAGGAAATCCTGCACCACACCCTTCAAATTGGCAAAACTAACTTGCTCATCCACCCACAAGCCCTCCACCTGGTGGAACATGGGCGAATGCGTCGCATCAGAATCCACACGATAGACGCGACCGGGCGAGATGATGCGTAGCGGCGGTTTTTTATTCTGCATGTAACGTATCTGCACTGGCGAGGTATGCGTCCGCAACACATGGCTGTCGTCCACGTAGAACGTGTCGTGCATCGCACGCGCTGGATGGTCTTCAGGGATATTGAGTGCCGTGAAGTTATGGAAATCGGTCTCGATTTCCGGGCCCTCCGCCACTTCAAAACCGATGGAATGGAACAATTCTTCAATACGCTGCAAGGTGAGCGTAACAGGATGCAAACCGCCTTGCGTCTTGCCGCGTCCGGGCAGGGTCACATCAATAGTTTCAGAGCTTAATTTTTGTGCTTGAGCGGCGTTGAGGATAGCTTCACGCCTTGCGTTCAGAGCTTCTTCCACCGCTTGTTTGGCAACATTGATGGCTGCTCCCGCTGCGGGACGCTCTTCTGCGGATAGCTTGCCTAAACCTTTAAGCTGCTCGGTCAACACGCCTGACTTACCTAAGAAGCGTGATTTTGCTTGCTCCAAGTCGGCAATAGAGTCCACCGCTGCGAATGCAGCTTGGGCTTCTTTGATGAGAGTATCGAATTGGCTCATTGATTCAGTATTTTAGACGCTTTGGAACAAAAAAAGGGAGGCTAGTGAGCCTCCCTTTTTAACCACATGTTACTTATGCTGCGGTCAGGTTGGCTTTGGCCATTTCTGCAAACTTAGCAAAAGCTGGCTTATCAAATATCGCCATATCTGACAACACTTTACGATCCACTTCCACTGCGGCTTTTTTCAAACCATGCATTAAGCGGCTGTAGGTCAAACCACATTCACGCGCACCGGCGTTGATACGAGCGATCCACAGGGTACGGAACTGACGCTTCCTTTGACGACGGTCACGGTAGGCATATTGCCCGGCTTTCATCACCGCTTCTTTAGCTACGCGATAAACATTTTTACGGCGACCGCGGTAACCCTTGGCGGCGTCTAAAACTTTTTTGTGTCGTGCGCGGGCGATGACACCACGTTTTACTCTAGGCATGTCTTCTCTCCCTTATGCGAACGGCAACATGGCGCGGATGGATTTCACATCACTCGCCACAACATTAACGGCACCACGCAATTGACGCTTG
>JAIOOY010000071.1 GCA_021414145.1 Methylophilales bacterium
TGCCTTACGCATTATTAGGGCGCGTCTCAAACCGTATCATCAATGAAGTTCGCGGTATCAACCGGGTGGTATATGACATCTCCGGCAAGCCGCCAGCGACCATAGAGTGGGAATAAGATGAGCCGTGCATTCCTCAATGAAGACAAGTTTGCCGAAGCGGGTGATGAACTTGTGGAGCGCCCCATCAGTGCGCAACCAAATTACGTGACCACGAATGGATTCAAACATTTGCAGGAAGAAGCGCAACGCCTTGAAGCATTGCGAAACAACTTGGCCGCACAACAAGACGATGCTTTTGCCACACAAAGAAAAGCCGAAGTCGAGCGTGATTTGCGCTATTACTCTGCACGACTGGAAAGTGCCATCGTCGTTGATACCAGCACTCATCCTCAGGATGAAATCAGGTTTGGGGCGATTGTCAGTATGGAAGAGGAAGACGGTCAGAAACTGGAATTCGCCATTGTTGGCGAAGATGAAGCCGACATAGCCCAGCATAAAGTGGGTTGGACATCACCTCTGGCCAAAGCGCTCATTGGCCACAAGGTAGGCGAAACCATAGTATGGAAGCGCCCAGCAGGTAATGCAACGCTGGAAATCATCAGCATCCGCTATCAGTAAAATATCCAATCCAAAGGAAAAATCATGACCGTTACTGACACTATTCAGGCGCGCCGCGCTGTCAAAGCTTACGACCCGGATCATCGCATCAGTGATGCTGAGGTTGAGAAACTCATGTCGTTGGCGATGCTCTCACCCACTGCTTTCAATATCCAGAATTGGCGCTTTGTCACTGTTCGCGACCCGGAACTACGCAAAAAAATCCGCGCTGCCAGCTGGGATCAAGCACAAGTCACCGACGCTTCCCTGCTTGTGATTCTGACTGCTGATTTGAAATCCTGGGAAAAGAATCCTTCCCGCTACTGGGCGAACGCGCCTAAACCAGTTCATGATTATCTGGTACCCGCCATCGGCCAGTATTACAAAGGTTATGAAGCAGTACAGCGCGACGAAGCCATGCGCTCGTGCGGCATGGCGGCCATGACTTTGATGTTGGCTGCAAAGGAGATGGGATATGACTCATGCCCGATGGATGGATTTGATTTTGACGCAGTAGGTCAGCTCATTCACCTGCCACAGGATCACATCATTTCCATGTTCGTCGTCATCGGCAAAGGGATCAAGGAACCTTGGCCAAGAGGTGGTCAGCTCTCTATCAATGAAGTCGTTATCAACAATCAATTCTCATAAGAAGACCCAATGCTCATCACTAGTAACCTCACCATTCAGTTTGGTGCAAAACCCCTATTTGAAAACGTCTCTGTCAAGTTTGGTGACGGCAACCGCTACGGCCTGATCGGT
>JAIOOY010000072.1 GCA_021414145.1 Methylophilales bacterium
ATTGAATCGCACTACGCGCTATGTGCGCGCCACCGATGCCGGGCAGCGCTATCTTGAGGATGCGCGGCGCATCATAGGCGAAGTGGAAGAAGCCAACGAAGCTGCGGCGGGGGTGAATGCAGAACCTCGAGGACATCTTGCGGTCACGGCACCTGTGCTATTCGGCAAGATGTATGTATTGCCTAGCATTGCGGATTATCTGCAGCGCTATCCGCAGATGGAAGTGTCCGCGGTGTTTCTCGATCGCGTGGTCAACCTGATGGAAGAAGGTCTGGACGTTGGCATACGCATCGGGGAATTGCCCGATTCCAGCATGAAGGCGATTCGTGTGGGAGCGGTGAGGCGTGTGTTGTGTGCCTCACCGGGATATCTCGAAAAACGTGGCACACCCAAATCCCCTGCGGAACTGGTGCAATACGATATTGTTGCGGCCAGTGCGGTGAGTCCTTCCATAGAGTGGAAGTTCGGGCAAGGTTCTGCGGCAAGCAGCACCCGCATCAAACCCAGACTAGCAGTCACTACCAATGATGCTGCGATTGATGCGGTGAGTCAGGGGTTTGGCATTTCAAGATTGTTGTCTTACCAGATTGCCAATTACGTAGGTGCCGGACAGTTGAAGATCATCCTGAGTGAGTTCGAGCCAGCGACTATGCCGATCCATGTAATTCATCGCGAAGGGCGCTATGCCTCGGCGAAAGTCAGAACGTTTGTGGATTTGATGGTAGCAAAGTTGCGAGCAGATAATACCCTGAATTAAGCAGTTTCCAGTACTACAAAGGCTACCGCCAATGCTTTTTCATCACTGATAGAAACATGTTGTCGGCTGATGTTCTTTTCAGCGACTAGGGCTTGCAACACCGGCGCGAGCACGAATAGGGGTTTGCCTAGTTCATCATGCGAGACGCCGATATTCTGCATAGTCGCCGGCGCGCGAACACCGGTACCCAGTGCCTTGGCAAAGGCTTCCTTGGCGGCGAAGCGTTTGGCAAGAAAACGTGCCTGAGTGTGGGACTGCTGAAACTCAGTATATTCCGCATCTGTCAGGATACGGCGGGCGAAGGCGTCGCCGTGGCGTTCAAGCGCTTGCTCAATCCTTGAGACTTCAACGATATCGGTGCCGACGCCGGAGATCATAATGGCGGGTTAGTACCCGGTATTGCGTGCTGCGGCGACCATGAGCGATTTCATTTCCCGTACCGCGTTATCCCAGCCGACAAATATAGCGTGCGCCACAATAGCATGGCCGATGTTGAGTTCCTCAATGCCACGAATACGCGCGATGTGCTGTACGTTGTGGTAGTGCAAGCCATGGCCTGCATTGACTGCCAGACCTAGCTTTACACCGTGTGCGGTTGCCTGTTGGATGCGCACGAGTTCTTTTTGCTGCTCGATTTCGTTGTGTGCATCGGCAAAAGCACCAGTGTGCAATTCAACCACGGGGGCACCGATTTTTTTCGCGGCATCCAGTTGCGCTTCATCCGGGTCAATAAACAAGGAGACACGAATGCCAGCGTTACTCAAACGTTCAGTCGCCGATTTAACTTTATCGAAGTAACGAATGACATCCAGCCCGCCTTCGGTAGTGAGTTCTTCCCGGCGTTCCGGTACTAGGCACACGTCTTCCGGTTTGACTTGCAGCGCGAAATTTACCATCTCTTCGGTCACTGCCATTTCCAGATTCATGCGCGTTTGCAGTGTGGCTTTTAAGGCGTGTACGTCTAGATCCTGAATGTGGCGGCGGTCTTCACGCAAATGTAGGGTGATAGAGTCAGCACCGGATTGTTCCGCACGTAGTGCCGCTTGTACCACGCTGGGGTAGCGCGTGCCACGGGCTTGGCGAATTGTTGCCACATGGTCGATGTTGACGCCTAGTTTGATCATAACTGTTGTAAGTCTATTAAAAGTTGTCTGGTATGCAATGGCTTATCGCCCATATGATGGCTAATCAGGGCGCGCATCAATTGTTTGCTTTGTTGTTGGGTTTGCGCATCGGTATAGTCATCTTGCGCCATATCCAGCAAAGTTTTACCGGTCAATTGTACACCTGCTTGATTCAGGCCAAGCATCGCGCCGCGTTCAGGCACATAAGTGTATTGTGCTTGCGGCGTGATTTCGGAATCGCTTTCGGCAGTGTGGGTAAGTGGCATGGCGTAGCCTAACTCTTGCAGTAAACGCACCTCAAAGCGGCGCAGCACGATAGTTTGCGCTTCGTCTTTTGCTAACGCGGCCAGTGCGTCTTGGTAATATTCAAACAAGGCTTCGTGCGCGTCTTCACGCGGCAGTAAGCGGAGCATCAGCTCATTCAAATAAAAGCCACACATCAATGCTTGCCCGTGCAACATGTGCAAACCGCCTCGCCATTCCGCACCATGCAGTGTTCGCAATTCGGATTTGCCCGACCAACTCGCCAGCAAAGGCTGAAACGACTGCAACATGCCGCGCATTGCTGAGCGCGGCCGTCTGGCACCTTTGGCAATGGCGGCAACACGCCCAAAATTGCGTGTGAATAATTCCACCACCAAGCTGGTTTCTAGATAGGGGTAGGTGTGCAGCACGTAAACTGGCTGCTGGTCTTGACGGGCAACGGGTGAAGTCATTGAAACGCAATGATACACTGCCAGCCTTGCCGAAAGCACCGATGCAAGTTAAAGTAACGCCAGTTTTTTAACCAAGGAACAACACCCCATGTGGAACATTATTCAGGCGGCTGGTTGGCCGATTTGGCCGCTGTTGATAGCCTCTGTCGTGACGTTGGCGATTATCGGTGAGCGTTTATTTTCATTACGTGCCAGCATGGTCGCCCCCAAGACTTTATTGCCAGAAGTGCAGGAATGGCTGAAAAAAGGTGGAGTAAGTAAGGATGTTTGTACGCGCCTGGAACAGCATTCGCCTTTAGGTCAGATTTTCGCCAGCGCTTTGCGCAACGAAAAAGCCTCGCGCGAGGTAATGAAAGAAGCAATCGAGGAAACCGGTCGCGCGGTCTCTCATGATTTAGAGCGCTATCTGAATACCTTGGGAACGATCGCGACCATTAGTCCATTGCTAGGCTTGTTGGGTACGGTGATTGGTATGGTGGAGTTGTTCGGTGCGTTTACCGCCACTGGCCACGATGTGGCACAGTTTGCACGCGGTATTTCTGTGGCTTTGTACAACACGGCGATGGGTATCGTGGTGGCAGTGCCTAGTATGATTTTCTATCGCCATTTCCGTGGTCGCATCAACGGCCTGATTGTGGAGATGGAGCAGGAAGCCATCAAGTTAGTTGAAATCCTTCACGGTGAGCGCAAATAATGGATTTCCGTCGCGGCAAACAGAGCGAAGAGCTGGAAATAAACCTAGTACCGTTGATAGACGTGCTGCTGGTTATCATCATCTTTCTGGTGGTGAGTGCGACTTTCTCGCGTTTGAGCGAATTGAAAATCAGTCTCCCCACTGCGGTAGCGAACCCAGAGCAGAACAAACCAGTGGTGATCAATGTGGCCATAGACGCTGGTGGTCATACCCAGATCAACAAGGTAGATGTTCCCAAAACCACCGTGGCTGAGCTGACCTTGGCCTTGCGTAAGGCAGCAACACAGGGTAAAGATCCCACCATAGTCATCGCTGCGGATGCTAAAACCACGCATCAGTCGGTCATCAACGTGATGGAGGCGGCACGCCAAGCTGGTTTGTCGCGCATCACCTTTGCCACGCAAAATCCCAGTTCATAACGATCGGCCTTAAAGGCCACATCTGAGCGAAACTTCCATGCCCGCTACCGCTCAAGACACCAAAACCATCTACGCGAGGTTGTTGCGTCGTGCGCTCAAACACTGGCCCGTGTTTCTGCTGTCTGTCAGCGCGCTGACCATCTATTCCGCTACCAATACAGGATTTTTGGCCGTTATCAAGATGGTCACCGATCAGGGTTTTGTGCATAAAGACCCTAGTAAATTGTCTATGTTGCCGTGGATGATGTTCGGGCTATTGACGATACGCGCGTTTGCCAACTTCACCGCCAATTTCTCTATGCGCTGGCTGGCTAGACGTGTAGTGGAAGCTTTGCGATTGGATGCTTTTGAGCATTTGATGTCTATGCCGGTGAGCTTCTTTGATGCTAACTCGGTGGGAGTTCTCACCGCCAAGCTGACTTACGACACCGAGCAGGTGGCGAATGCTTCCACCCGTGTGTTTGTTTCCATCATTCGTGACTCGTTGACTATCGTCGGCATGGTGGGCTATATGCTCTATCTGGACTGGCGCTTAACTTCGGTATTCTTGTTTATGTTGCCCGTGATGGCCATTTACATGCGTAAAAGAACACCGCTGGTGCGAGCTGCAGGCAAGGAGGGACAAACCACGATGGGCGGTATGACCCAAGCCATAGAAGAAGCTATCAGTGGGCAGCGCGTGGTAAAAATCTTTGGTGGCGCAGCGTATGAAAACGAACGGTTCGCCAAGGTCGTCGCGCTCAATCGTCGCACCATGATAAGGTTGAGTCGGATGTCTGGTAGCAACAGCATGGTGGTGGAGCTGATTGCTGCCGTGACTTTGTCGGCAGTGGTCTATTACACGGTGGGCAAGTTTAGCGCTGGCGAATTTGCTGCGTTTATCAGCGCGGTGATGATGCTTATTGCACCCATCAAAAGCATCACAGGTTTGAACGAAGATATACAAATGGGGATGGCGGGTGCACACAGCGTATTTGAGCTGATAGACCGTGTACCAGAGGCAGATGTGGGTAATCGCCCTATCACGCGTAGTCAAGGACAAATCAGCTTTAAGCAGGTGACTTTGCGCTACGACAATGCCCAGCGGGATGCACTATACGATATCAACATTGACATACGTGCTGGCGAGAAAGTGGCACTAGTTGGGAAATCCGGAGGCGGCAAGTCTTCGCTGGTAAACCTATTGCCACGCTTTTATGCCTTGCAACAAGGCGAAATTTTGCTCGACGGTATCAATATCCGCGATTTTGCGTTGGCCGATTTACGCGCCCAGTTTGCACTGGTGAGCCAAGAAGTGGTGCTATTCAACGACAACATACGCAACAACATCGCCTATGGTGCTTTACGTGGTGTGAGCGATGAAGAGGTGATAAAAGCCGCCGAGGCTGCCTATGCTTGGGAATTCATTCAGCAATTACCTAATGGCTTATATAGCGAGATTGGTGACCGCGGTGTGCGACTGTCCGGTGGACAGCGCCAGCGGCTGGCTATTGCTAGAGCAATCCTAAAGGACGCGCCTATTTTGCTGCTGGACGAAGCCACGTCGGCACTAGATACTGAATCGGAAAAACACGTGCAAGCCGCGCTGGATAGGCTGATGCAGAACCGCACTACGCTCATTATCGCGCACCGGCTTTCCACCATAGAAAATGCCGACCGTATTTTGGTGATGGAGCAGGGGAGTATCGTAGAGCAAGGTTCACACAACGAGTTATTGGCCCAAGAAGGAATTTACACTTCGCTTTATCGTAGGCAGTTCCAGCAGTGAACGAGTGGTTACAAAGCCAGTGGTATCGCCTGAGCATCGGGCACATTTTTCTGCTCCCCTTTTCTTTTTTATTTCTTTTGCTCAGCGCCTTGCGCCGGGTCGCTTATGGTCTGGGGCTGTTCAAGACCATCAGTTTGCCAGTACCCGTCATCGTGGTTGGCAATATCAGCGTGGGTGGTACGGGAAAAACCCCCCTGATTCTCTGGTTGGCGGAATTCCTCGCTGAGCAGGGTTATCGTCCTGGCATTATCAGTCGCGGTTATGCCAGTCGCGCCAAGCAGCCACAGTCGGTATCTCCTGCCACAGATCCCGCCTTGGTGGGAGATGAGGCAGTGCTGCTGGCGCAACGCCTTAAATGTCCGGTGTGGGTGGGTGAAGACCGCGTGGCAGTGGCACGAGCATTACTTGTGGCACGACCTGATTGCAATGTGATATTGAGTGATGACGGCTTACAGCATTATCGACTAGGTCGCGACGTAGAGGTGGCGGTGGTGGATGGTATGCGACGCTTTGGTAATGGCTTTGTGCTGCCTGCCGGGCCATTGCGAGAGCCGCAACAAAGATTGCAATGTGTGGATGCGGTGGTAGTGAACGGCGGGAAAGCGGCAGAGAATGAATACGCCATGTCGCTGCAAGGACGAATGTTTCGCAATGTGCGAGATGGGGAAATTTCTGCTGATGCTGCTGATTTTTCTGATCAAAACTGTCACGCAGTGGCGGGAATTGGGCATCCTTCACGTTTTTTCAGCTATCTGCGCAGTTTGGGCTTGAGTGTAGTGGAACATGCGTTTTCTGACCATCACGCCTTTACTCCGCAAGATTTGCAATTCAACGATAGCGCGGCGATACTCATGACCGAGAAAGACGCTGTGAAATGTCGCGCATTTGCGCCAGCTGAGAGCTGGTTCTTACGTGTAGATGCTAGGTTGGATAACGTTTTTGGTGAAATTATTCTGGAACGATTGAGAAAGTTGGAAAATGGACGCAAAACTGCTTGAAATTCTGGTCTGCCCGATTTGCAAAAGTCCTTTGGTATATAAAAAGCAGCAGCAGGAGCTTATTTGCAAACCTTGCCGCTTGGCCTATGCCATCAAGGACGATATTCCTGTGATGCTGGAAGACGAGGCGCGTAAGCTTCCGGCGACCGAGGAAGTATAGGATTCCCGAATGACTTTTAAAGTCGTCATCCCCGCGCGTTACGCTTCTGTCCGGTTGCCAGGTAAGCCCTTGTTGGATATTGGCGGCAAACCCATGGTGGTACGTGTAGCTGAGCAGGCGATAAAAAGCGGGGCGGATCAGGTATGTGTGGCTACCGACCATGACGCGGTGTTTGATGTGGTCGTCCAGCATGGTTTTGAGGCAGTGATGACCCGCGTTGACCACGTCTCCGGTACTGATCGTATTGCAGAGGTGGCTGCTGAAAAAGGTTGGGAAGACGGTACTATCGTAGTCAACGTGCAAGGTGACGAGCCTCTAATTGCACCGGAGTTAATTAGCTTAGTAGCACAAGATTTGCAAGACCATACGCATGCTGCCATAGCCACAGCTTGCCACGCCATTCATGATTTTGCCGATATGATGAATCCTAATGTGGTTAAGGTGATATTGGATCATCAGCGCTATGCGTTGTATTTTAGCCGTGCGCCTATCCCTTATGCGCGTGATGCGTTTGCCGAAGAAGAAGTTTTCCTCCCCGTCGGCTTGCCGGCCTATAGGCATATAGGACTGTATGCTTATCGTACGCAATTTTTGCGTGAATATACCCATTTGATCCCGGCCAGAATCGAGCGATTTGAATGCTTGGAACAGTTGCGTGCTTTGTGGCATGGGGTCAAAATTAGCGTGGCGGTGACGACGAATGTGCCCGCATCAGGTGTGGATACTCAGCAAGATTTGGAGGCCGTTAGAGCCTTGTTTGAAAATAATAAATTATGAAATTAGAGAGGTAAAGCCATGACCGACAGCACTCATATGTTCAGCTCCGCCGCGGTAGAGTCTCAAGGCGGCGCTGCCCCCAGCCAGCCTTGCATCATGCTTATTTTCGGCGCGTCAGGCGATCTCACCAAACGCTTGCTCGTTCCTGCCATGTATAACCTCGCTTGTGATGGCTTGTTGTCAGACAATTTTGCAGTGCTGGGTAGTGCGATTACTCAGGTTGATACGAAAGAGTTCCGTGCCAGCATGAGCAAAGACATCAAGGAATTTCACACCCGTAACCAGTTTGACGACGCGGTCTGGGACAAGCTGGTCAATCGTTTCTTTTATCAGGCAGCCTCGTTTGATAGTGTCGAGGATTTCAAAACGTTGCGTCAGAAAGTGGACGTACTGGACAAAGAAATGGGCGCCGAAGGCAATATCCTCATCTATTTTGCTACCGCTCCCAGTTTTTTTGGCTTGATTTGTGAGAATCTTTTCAAGGCTGGCTTCAAGGAGGGAAAGGGCTGGCGGCGCATTATTTGCGAAAAACCTTTTGGCACAGACACGGAATCTGCACAACTACTCAATGCGGCGGTTACTAAATACTGGGATGAAAGCCAGATTTACCGTGTGGATCACTATCTGGGCAAGGAGACGGTACAAAACTTACTGGCGTTCCGTTTTTCCAACGGCATGTTCGAGCCGCTGTGGAACAAGAATTTCATAGACAACATCCAGTTCAACGTGTGCGAAGAAGTGGATGTGGGTGGGCGTGGAGGTTATTACGACAAGTCAGGTGTGTTGCGCGATATGATGCAAAACCACATGTTCCAGATGCTGGCCTATTTGTGTATGGAGCCGCCCGCTTCGTTCGAACCGGATGCGGTGCGTAACGAAAAGTCCAAATTGCTGAGTTCGGTGCGGGTTTATAAGCCAGAAGAAGTTGCCGACAATTTTGTGCGCGGCCAATATGGGCCATCCTTCAACGACGACGGCGCGATGATTAAGCCCGGCTATCGTGAGGCGCATGACGTTGACCCACAATCCAAGACTGAAACCTTTGCCGCAGGCAAGCTGTACATAGACAACTGGCGTTGGGAGGGCGTGCCTATATATTTGCGATCTGGTAAAGCGCTGTGGAAGCGCGGAACCGAAATCGTGGTTGAATTCAAAAAAGCACCGGAAGCCATATTTAAAGGTACTGCGGTCAAGAAGCTGGCACCTAACCGGCTGGTATTCCACATACAGCCTTATCAAGGCATAGAGTTGCTATTCCAGGCCAAAGTGCCAGGCCCCACCATGAGTCTCCAAAAAGTGGATATGCATTTCAGCTACGGCGACGCGTTCAAGGCCTCGCGTTATACCGGCTATGAGGTGATGATCTAT
>JAIOOY010000077.1 GCA_021414145.1 Methylophilales bacterium
CTGTGGGTGATCGACCCGCTGGATGGCACTACCAACTTCCTGCATGGGCTTCCGCAATACGCGGTCTCTATCGGGTTGATGCATCGTGGCGTGATGGATCAGGCCGTGGTGTACGACCCAGCACGCAATGACCTTTTCACCGCCACCAAAGGCCGTGGCGCGTATTTGAACGACAAGCGTATCCGTGTCAGCAAGCGTAGTCGCTTACAGGAATGCATCATCGGCACGGGCTTCCCGTTCCGCGATTTCTCTCACATGGATACCTATCTCGCCATGTTCAAAGGCATGGCGTTGAGCACTTCCGGCATTCGCCGCCCCGGCGCTGCCGCGCTGGACTTGGCTTATGTTGCGGCTGGCTACTACGATGGTTTCTGGGAGATCGGCCTTTCCAAGTGGGATGTCGCCGCTGGTGCGTTGCTGATTACCGAAGCTGGCGGACTAGTGGGAGATTTTGAAGGCAATGAAAGCTGGTTTGAGACCGGCAACATCGTCGGCGGCAACCCTAGGATTTTCGGCCAGATGTTGAAGGTGTTAGCGCCGCATTTGACGGATACGCTTAAGACAAAACAGGCTTAACGCTGGCACTGCGGGCAGAAGAAGGTCGAGCGCTGCCCCTGTTTGATGCTCTTGATGGCGGTGCCGCAGGTCTTGCAAGGCTCGCCAGTGCGACCATAGACAAAATACTCCTGCTGGAAATATCCCGGGTTGCCATCTGCACCAAAAAAATCCCGCAGGCTGCTGCCCCCCGCCTCTATCGCGGCGGCGAGGGTGGCTTTGATTTCCTCTGCCAACCTTTGATAGCGCACACGGCTTACTTTGTTGGCTGGGGTTTTAGGGTTGATGCCAGCGCGAAATAAGGATTCACTGGCGTAGATATTGCCCACCCCCACGACCAAATGACTATCCATGATGACAATTTTGATGGCAGCGCTGCGGCTGCGGGTTTGGGCAAACAGAAAATCGCCATCAAAACCCTGCTCTAGCGGCTCTACGCCTAGACTTTGCAGCAGCTTGTGCTGCATCACATCACCTTCCAGCCACAACACGGCACCAAAGCGCCTTGGGTCACGTAAACGCATCACGCTGCCGTTTTGAAATACCACGTCCAGATGGTCGTGTTTGGCGGGAGTTTCGTATTCGGGGAGCAAGGACAAGCGGCCGGACATACCCAGATGCAGCATCAGTGTGCCGCGTTCGCAGCGCACCAGAATGTATTTGGCACGACGGGTAAGTTCTATAAAACGCTGCCCGGTAAGCAAATCGGGAAGGTCTATTGGAATCGGCCAACGCAGGGAATGATTGCGGACGGTCACCGAACTGACACGTTGATCAATTAAGGGCAACAGCCCGCGCCGCGTGGTCTCGACTTCGGGCAGTTCAGGCATGGCTTTTTACCAACCACCTACTCCGTTTTGAAACCTACCGGAGGATTGAGAATAGTAAAACCCACGTCTTGCTGGAAGTGATATTGCTTTTGCTCGTCTTCACGCACCAGCAGCAACTCTGGCGATTCTTGCATTTTGACCAATTTAATCACTTTGCCACCCTTGAGCTTGACCAGCACGAAAGGGTTGGGCTGACGGCTAGGCATGTATGGCTCTACCGAGTCGGCACGCAATTCTGCCCAGTTGACGAACCAGTCGTTCATTTCAGCCTGATTGGGATTGGGCATATATTTGCTGGCGGCGCTGACTTTCCACTTGCCATCGTCGCTTCTGTCTACGTTAAGACTTGTACCTTCCCACTGTTCCAGCGCACCAAAATCAAAGCCTGCAATCACCTCGTCTTTAGCCAAAGGGTGCTTATCCATGAACTCCAAGGGCTGCACCGTAGCGCTTTCGCCATATTTGGAATCCAGGGTAAAGACTTGATTTTCATGCGCAACAAACTGCAGACCGCCAACCGGGTTGAACATACCGAAGGAGAAAGCCTTGTCGTCTGCCTTCACTATCATTTTCGGGTTATCCAGCCCGAACTGTGCAGCATCGGTGAGTGGCTGTTTTTCAGCACTGGTCGCCAGCGCGACAGATAACACCCGGCCAACGGACAATTCATCAGCGCGGCCTTGGTAAGGCTCTACCATCATCCAGCGGCCATTGACCTTCTCGAACACGAGAGCCTTTTTGGCAGGAACTTCGATACGCAGGTGGGTGACGCTTCCAACATCAAAATTCGCGACGTTATAGTTTTGTTCTTGCTTCATCACTTCTGCCGGACGCTGATAGACATAAACGCCCAAGCCAGCAACGATAAGCAACAACAACAAATTCAATATCCAGCGTGACTTCATAAATTATCTCTTGCGACGCTTTAACCAAATACTCAGCCCCGCAAACAACAAAGCCAATGGAAGAATAATCGCGGGGAAGCCACGTATCACCAGCCAGTTGGTGAACGGACTGTTGTCAGGAATCTTCAGGTTGGTGTCCTTGAGCGGTCTGGGCTGGATGGTAATGAGCTTGTCGTCACCAGCTAGCCAGTTGATCATGTTCACGCCCAGATCAAAGTTGCCTCCGCTGCTCAAGGCACGATTGGAGAGAAAGCCACCACCACCCACCACCACTACGCGCTGGGTCTTGCCTGGAGCCTCTTGCGTATCTGGGAACTTACGCTCCATCGCCACAGCGATGTTGATTGGGCCGCCTTTGTCCTGCTTATCATTGAACTCAATCTTGCCGTCCAGCTTGCCGGTTTCCAGCCAGCCAGTAGCCGCCACGTCTATCAATGGCGTGATGTTGAAGCCTACGTCACCCGCGGTGGAATTGATCTCGCGCGCCATAGGAAAAACGGTGCGCAAGTTAAAACGTAGCGTAATAGGATGCTCGGCATAGTGCGCGGAGAAGCCCAGCTTGTAGTCTCCTCCAGCCTGCGCTGCCGCTGGATCAACCACTATACCCGGGGAGAGCTGCAAGCCTAATTGGTCAGCGATAGGCTGTAAGCCGCGAAGTGGTTCTTGCTCCAACAGCCACAACAGATTGCCGCCGCGTGCGATGTAAGTCTTGATCTTGGCGACTTCACCCTCGGAAACATCAATCTGTGGTCCCGCAATCACCAGCATGGCACCTTGCTTAGGTACGCTTGGCTCCAGTACCAAATTAGGGTTGGAAAGTTTGAAGCCTCGACTTTCCAGCTCCTTACCAAAGTCGCCCAAGTCATACTCTTTCAAACCTATCAAGCTACGCTCGCCGTGACCTTCCAAAAACATGACGTTACGAGCTTCCGAGCGGGACAAATCTACCAGCACGTTGGCCATGTCCTGTTCATTGATGGGCGGCAACAGATGTTTGCTCTTTTTGTTGTACTCTATGACAAACTCACCGTCGGCACGAATGCCCATATCCTGCGCCTGCTTAGGATTGGCGGCAGGGTTGACGAAAGTGATATGCAAGTCCGGCTTGGCACGTTGGTAACGCGACACGAAATCCACAATAGCTTTACGGCGCGCCTCATCGGCACCAGCAAATACAGTCAAATTGACTTGACCTTTCATCTGCTTGAGTACGTTGGTACTGCCTTCACTCAATGTGTTGCGTGCGCTCTGGGTAATGTCTTTGGCCACATGGAATTCGTAACTCAAGTAGCCAAGCAAGCCGACCAACGCCAAAAACAACACTACAAACATGCTGTTCTGCATGAACATTTGAAGACGTAATTTACTGTTAATTTTCATGGTTTTAATAATTATCCGCGTAACCGATCAGCATCCAAACGGCGCACGGTCAAAGTAAGGAATGTCAGCACAAACAAAAAGAAATAGGCCAGATCACGGGTATCAATAATGCCGTGGGAGAATGGCTCAAAATGACGCATCAGCGAGATTTTGTTGAACACGCTGGTAGGGTCGCCCGCCAAGTAAAAATCCATAGTCAACAGACCGAACAACACTACGAAAGTGATAATTGCGGCGACGATAGGTTGTTGGGTTGAACCGGACACAAAAATACCCAAAGCCGAGAAACTGGCTACCAACAACCAGAGACCCAACATATTGGCTGCGATGTATCCGAAATCCACGGTCACCCAAAGATTCAAACTGCTCACCATGGCACCCGTCAAAACAATGCTGATGGTAAGGAAAGTGACCAAACCTATAAACTTGCCCAGCACAATTTCAGTGAGTGACAGCGGCGCACTGAACAAGAAGGTCAGGGTTTGATTCTTGCGTTCTTCGCTAATCAGGCGCATAGACAATAGCGGCACAGCGAATAACATAACAAAAGAAGCCATGCTGAACACGTTGTTACCGATGAACTCGGTCGCCCCAAGGCGCTCTTCTGGGCGCACCATGCCAGACATGATCTTGTAGTATTTATCCACGCCTTCAAAAAATCCGAAATGGGCAAAAACAAGCTGTAACAGCGCCAAAATCACCCAGCCCATGGGTGAGGAGAACATACTGCGCAATTCTTTTCCGGCAACGGCGAATATCATGGTTTCTTCCTTACTGTGTAGCTTCTTGATAGGTCAGTTGCACGAATACTTCTTCTAGACTGGTTTGGTCTGGCGTGATCTGGTGCAAGCCCCATTTTTTCTTGACGGCAGTTTCCACGATGCGCTCGGCTGGGTTTTCGCCCACTGCGTATTGCACTCGCAGCAATCCATCTTGCACAGCAGTCACGCTCACCACCCCGCTGATTTTCTCGATCTCATCCAAGCTTGGAGCGTTACTCAAACCCAGCAATAATTTGTTCCCTTGGCGTTGTTGCTTGAGTACGTCTATGCCACCGTTAAATACCAGCTGACCCTTGTGGATAATCTGCACGTGGTCACATACCATTTCCACTTCAGGCAGAATATGCGTGGACAGAATCACGCTGTGTTCGCCGCCCAGTTCTTTGATTAGCGCTCGGATATCACGAATCTGACTGGGATCCAAACCCACTGTTGGTTCATCCAGAATCACCACCATAGGGTTGTGAATGATGGCTTGAGCAATACCCACGCGCTGCTGGTAGCCTTTGGAGAGGTTATCAATCAGGCGTCCGCTCATTTCGGTGAGGCCGGTACGCTGCTTGGCAATATCTACGGCTTTTTTGAGGTGCTTGCGCGTGACACCGTGCAATCTGCCCGCCAGTGCCAGCATTTCATCTACGGTGAGCTCTTTGTAAAGTGGTGGCTGCTCCGGCAAATAGCCAATAAGCGCCTTGGCCGCTTTTGGATTTTCAATGATGTCTATTCCGCAGATGTTGACGCTGCCGGCAGTCGGTGCCAAGTTGCCGGTGAGCATCTTCATGGTGGTGGATTTACCCGCGCCGTTGGGGCCCAAGAAGCCCAGTACTTCGCCTTTGTTCAGGCTAAAACTTACGTCGCGCACCACAGTGTTGTTGCCATAGGTGCGAGTAAGCTCGCTGGCTTCGATAGTTACAGTTGTCATAATCAATACAGACTAAATCTCAAGTTAAGAGGCGCTAAAAACTGCTGGTCTTGTAGCAAGTTACGCAGGGCGCATATACTATAGGTAACCTCTAATGAAGTCCACCATGAACCGCGTTGCTATGAAGAATGAGATGACCGCTAGGCGCACGTCGCAGGTCGTACTGGACGTACGAAGCCAAGACGTGCAACGCCGCGAGCGCTCATTCTTCATAGCAACCCTTCGGGACAAGGTTTTGCGGGCGATCTGCTGCGTCAGGCTCCTCATGAATGGAATAACCATTCATTTCGTCGCCTTCCTTGCGTCTCATCCCGCAAAGCCTTTGTCGCGGTCACGTTGGACTTCATTAGAGGTTCCTGAACATTCTGCTTGCGCCACGGTCGAAGCTGCACACTCTTAGGAAATCCCGATGAAAAAAACTCTTTCTATCCCGCTGATTTTGGCCGTTTTGTTATCTTCTACCAGCTTTTCAGCCTTTGCTGCCAGCGACAAAAAGGCCACTCCCGATGCAACACTGAGTGCCGAATTCATTTTTAAGTTCCTAGTCGGTGAAATCGCCGGTCAGCGTGGCGATGTGAGTTCCGCCAGCGCGATACTCTACGACTTGGCGAAATCCACTGGCGATGCGCGTCTAGCCGAACGGGCCACCCGTGCCGCGCTGTATATTAAGCAAGGCCCGATGGCGCTGCAAGCGGCCACCCTGTGGGCAGAGCTAGATCCGAGCGCAGCAGAGCCGAAGCAAATCGTAACGCAATTACTACTAGCCTCGGGAAAACTGGCTGACCTGCGTCCGCAGTTACAAAAAATGCTGGCAGAAGAAACTAATCGCGCCGCTGGATTTATGTACATTGCCGGGACCTTGTCTCGCAATCAAGATAAAGCGCAGACCTTGCAATTTATACAGGAATTAGCCAAGCCCTACCCGAATCTGGCGGAGGCTCACTTTGCTGTGGCCCACGCTGCTTGGAGTGCGGGCAACGAGCAACTGGCCTTGAGTGAGCTCAAGGCCGCCGACAAGGCCAAACCCGGATGGGAGATCGGTGCCTTGTTACACGGGCAGATTCTGCAATCACGCCCCATAGAAGCGCTCC
Source organism: Methylophilales bacterium (assembly GCA_021414145.1). Classification (GTDB taxonomy): domain Bacteria; phylum Pseudomonadota; class Gammaproteobacteria; order Burkholderiales; family Methylophilaceae; genus CAILHX01. The sequence goes on from JAIOOY010000077.1 coordinate 6,466, forward strand.
ATTTTTATGAGACCTACCTCGTCACTTACCCCGCCAGCCTTGAGGTCAAACTAGCCTACGCCAAATTGCTGGTGAACGAAAAACAAATGGACGCAGCACGTCAGCAGTTTGAGCAACTACTGGAAGCCAAGCCAGAGAGTCCGGATATCCACGTCGCGATTGGGTTGTTGAGCGTGCAGGCGGAGGATTTGAGCAGCGCTGAGAACCACTTCAAACAGGCTTTGGAGTTGAATTACAAGGATATCGATCAGATTCGCTTTTATTTGGCGCAAATTAGCGAACAGATGCAACAGGTTGAGGAATCCAAAAAATGGTATGAATCCATCAACCCAGACAGTCGCTTCTACCTTGAAGGTCAGCTCAAAATGGCTGTGGGCGAGGCTAAAATGGGTCTTCTAGAAGATGCGCGGAATCGTCTACACAACATCCCTAACCTTAGCCCTGAGCAACAAGTGTTAGCCATTCAGACAGAGGCATCGTTGTTATCACAAGCCAATCGCCATGAAGAAGCATTCAACTTGCTGCAAAACGCCGTCGCCAATTACCCCAATAGCCCGGACATTGTGTACGACTACGCGATGGTATCTGAGCGCGTAAAGCGCTTTGACATCATGGAACATGAGCTGCGTAAACTGATGTTAATGAAACCCGATTTTGCTCAAGCCTATAATGCCTTGGGTTACACCTTAGCCGAACGCAACGAGCGCTTGGACGAGGCGCAAAAACTTATTGAAAAAGCACTGGCGCTTACCCCCGATGATCACTTCATCTTGGATAGCATGGGCTGGGTGCATTACCGAATGGGCCGGTTAGATCAGGCGCTGGATTTCATCAGACGTGCTTATGACAACCAGCCGGATCCAGAAATCGCTGCGCATCTGGGTGAAGTGTTATGGCAGCAAGGCAAACATGAGGAAGCTATCAGCACTTGGGACGCAGCATTGCGCGACTATCCCGACAACGAAGTTCTCGTCAATACCGCGAAAAAATTCCATCCGTGATGCGTTTATGTTGTGTGCTGTCAGCCTTGATTATGGCTGGATGTAGCATCATGCCTGAACAACCAGTGATAGCCAAGCCTGTGGCTCCTATCACGCGTTATCACGAGCATCTCGCACAAATCAGTAACATTCAAGTTTTTGCCATGCAAGGACGTATCGCTATCCTCACTGAGAAAAAAGGTTTTTCTGGTTCCATCCATTGGCAGCACCACGTGAACGGCGACGACATTCAATTTTTCTCGCCTTTGGGCACGCAGCTTGGCGCGCTAAGCCAAGGCGCTGATGGTGTAACGCTCACCACCGGCAAACAAAACAGCTTTCACGCCGACGATGCAGAAACGCTGACACAGCAATTACTAGGTTGGAGTCTTCCGATGCAAGGCCTTCCTAACTGGATGTTGGGCCGCCCCAACAATATCGAAACGGCCACCATGGCTTGGGATCAAGACGGTAAACTTACGCACCTTAGCGAACAAGGCTGGGATATTGAATATCCTCAGTACATGACTGCGGATGGATTTATGCTGCCGGAAAAAGTAGTGCTGAAAAGTGAGAAATTAGATTTGAAACTGGTCATCGAACAATGGCAAACCGGAACTAAGGAAAGCACCGAATAGCATGACTGCTTTTGCTTCTCCCGCCAAAATCAACCTATTCCTGCACATCACTGGCCGCCGCGCAGACGGCTACCATGAGTTGCAAAGCGTGTTTCGCTTGCTGGACTTCGGCGATACCGTTCATATCGACGTACGTCAAGATGGCAAGATAAGGCGCACCCAAAATATAGTCGGTGTACCCGAAGAACATGACCTCACCATACGCGCTGCCAAGCTGTTGCAAGCCACCACTTGTTGCGCTTTGGGCGCTGACATCCACGTAGAAAAGCGCATTCCTATGGGTGGTGGTTTGGGTGGAGGCAGCTCCAACGCAGCCACAGTGTTGCTGGCGCTGAATCGCTTGTGGAACGTAAATCTAAAGCGCACTGAGCTGTTGGCATTAGGCTTAAAATTGGGCGCAGATGTTCCAGTATTTGTCTTCGGCGAAAATGCTTGGGCAGAAGGAATCGGTGAACAACTACAGGCAATCGCGCTGAAACCGGCGCACTACGTGGTACTCACGCCACAGGTCAAGGTTTCCACCGCCGCCGTCTTCGCGCATCAGGATTTGACAAGAGACACGTTACCCGCCAAAATGTCGGCCTTTTGTGAAGGCTATGGCTGTAACGATTTGCAGCCTTTGGTGTGCCACCTTTATCCTGAAGTTGCCAATTGCCTAGACTGGTTGCGCCAGTTTGGTGATGCCAGAATGTCAGGATCGGGCGCAAGCGTGTTTGTAGCTGTTGACTCCCTGCAAACCGCGCAGCAAATACTGACAGCCAAGCCCGCAGGGTTTAGCGGGTTTGTAGCCAGTGGATTGGCGAAGCATCCGTTATATAGTTTTGCCGACTGAATGTAGTAAAAGTTAAATTGGGGAGTCGCCAAGCTGGTTAAGGCACTGGGTTTTGATCCCAGCATTCGAAGGTTCGAATCCTTCCTCCCCAGCCAAATAATAAAAAAGCGTGTAGAGTCAAATAGCTACACGCTTTTGTTTTTTCACCTTTTTAGAAAGGAAGCGGCGCGTGGCTAAAGGCGAAATCATGGTGTTCACTGGCAACGCCAACCCCACGCTGGCAGCCGAGGTGGTAGCACACCTAGGCATCCCTTTAGGTAAGGCCACCGTAGGCCGTTTTAGCGACGGCGAGGTGATGATAGAAATATTGGAAAACGTGCGCGGTAAAGACGTTTTCGTGCTGCAATCTACCTGCGCTCCCAACAACGACACATTGATGGAAGTGCTGGTGATGGTAGATGCACTGCGCCGCTCCTCGGCTGGGCGTATCACCGCCGCGATTCCTTATCTCGGCTATGCGCGGCAAGACCGCCGTCCGCGTTCAGCGCGCGTGGCGATTACCGCCAAAGTGGTGGCTAATATGCTGACCTCGGTAGGTGTGGACAGATTATTGACGATGGATTTGCACTCCGACCAGATTCAAGGCTTTTTTGATATTCCGGTGGACAACATTTATGCGTCATCGGTGTTGCTGGATGATGTTACTAACCGCAACTACCCTGATGTAGTCGTGGTGTCACCCGATGTTGGCGGCGTGGTTCGGGCCAGAGCGCTGGCCAAGCAACTGAGTTCCGACTTGGCGATTATAGACAAGCGTCGCCCCAAGCCCAACGAAGCCAAGGTTATGAACATCATCGGTGAAGTTGAAGGCCGTACTTGTATCATCATGGATGACATGGTGGACACCGCCAACACCCTGTGCGAAGCGGCGTTAGCACTGAAAGAACAGGGGGCCGCAAAGGTAGTGGCCTACTGTACACATCCGGTGTTGTCCGGCAAAGCGATTGAGCGCGTGAATGACTCCGCGCTGGATGAATTGGTGGTAACAAACACCATTCCGCTAAATATGGAAGCTACTGGTTGCAAAAAGATACGCCAGCTTTCCGTGGGTAAATTGATGGCGGAAACCATACGCCGCATTAGCCACGAGGATTCGGTCAGCTCGTTATTTATCGAGTAAAAGAATTTTGCCTGATGGCGTAAAAGCTATTGGCAAATGCAGCAACCGTCTGGTCGCGGACGGGATTATTAACTTCAAGAGGGCTTTACCATGCAAATAGAAATTAACGCCAAAACGCGCGAACTAAAGGGCACCGGAGCGAGCCGCCGCCTACGTCGTGCTGGCAACGTACCAGGTATCGTCTATGGTGCCGGCAAAGATGCCGTGACTATTGAACTGAGCCACAAAGAATTGTTTCTACAATTCCGCCACGAAGCTTTTCACGCTTCTATTCTCTCGCTGAATCTGGATGGCAAGGCAGAACAAGTACTGCTGCGCGATTATCAAATGCACCCGGTGCGTACTGAAATCGCTCACATTGACTTTCAACGCGTGAGCCAAACCGAAAAAATCCATGTGAAAGTACCGTTCCACTTCACTAATGTAGAAACTTCACCAGGGGTCAAATTGAATGGTGGCATCGTCATGCACATCATGACCGAAGCCGAAGTGAGCTGCTTACCTAAAGATCTGCCAGAATTCGTCGAGGTAGACATGGGTGAGATTGACGTAGGGCATTCTGTGCATTTGGCGCAAATTAAGCTACCCAAGGGCGTTGAGTTTGTGAAGCTGGTCCACGGCGACGATGCCGCTGTGGCCTCCATCGCCAAACCACGCGGCGCATTGATAGAGGAAGAAGTAGCCGCTCCAGCAGCTGAGGCACCAGCCGCAGCTGCTGAGTAATCCGCCAGCAGACTAGTTACAATACGCGCGTTCTGGGCAACCAGAGCGCGCGTTTTTGTTTAAGATATGGGCATGGGAATACAACTAATTGTCGGTCTGGGTAATCCGGGCGCTGAGTACGAGGCCACCCGCCACAACGCTGGCTTTTGGTGGGTAGAATCCATCGCACGTGCCAACAATGTACAACTTTCCCAAGAAAGCAAATTCTTTGGTCGCGTGGCTCGACTAAAATCACCAGAAGTTTGGCTGCTCACTCCCAGTACCTTTATGAACGCCAGTGGACAATCTGTGGGCACATTGGCGCGGTTTTATCGCATCGCACCAGAAAGCATCCTCGTCGTCCATGACGAATTGGATTTAGAAACAGGAGTCGCCAAGCTGAAAAAAGGTGGTGGGCACGGCGGCCACAATGGCTTGAAAGACATTGCCGCACACTTAGGCAGCAACGATTTCTGGCGTTTGCGACTGGGTATAAGTCACCCTGGTGATGCCAAAGATGTGATCAATTACGTCCTACACAAGCCCTCACGCGAAGAATTTGTTTTAATAGACTCCGCCATAGAAAATACTGCCGGATTGTTACCGCTGCTGCTAGCAGGGGACTTTGAAACGGCTATGCTCAAGCTACATACCAAGGTAAAATAAGCCCAATTTCTCAATTCAGGACACCATCATGAGCGACCAAGACCAACCACACAGCGGCCTAAGCCTTGCAGAGAAGCTCCCCGTAGCATTCGTCATCATCGTCATTGTCGCGGCGCTCTATCACCTCACCTTCGTGGCAGGGCCGATAGAAACCAAACCCGCTGCCAACGATGATGCCTCTGTCATGGCTCGAATTAAACCCGTTGCCGAGGTGGTCATCGCCGCGGTGCCTGCCGCAACTGGAGCCGCCCTCAGTGGCGAACAAGTTGTCACTCAAGGCTGTAGCGCTTGCCACGGCACTGGCGCACTGGGCTCACCAAAAATAGGGGATGCTGCAGCTTGGGCACCACGTATCGCGCAAGGTTATGAGACTTTGGTTAAACACGCCATTGCTGGTATCCGCTCTATGCCGGCACGTGGTGGAAATGCCGCTTTGAGTGATGCCGAAGTAGCTGATGCGGTGGCCTATATGGCCAACAAAGCTGGCGCGAATTTCAAAGCCCCCGCAGCCAAAGCAAAGTAAAGAATTTCAGGATTCCTGCATGAACACCTACGCCATTGGTGACGTGCAGGGTTGTTTCACCACCTTTCTTAACCTGATAGACCACATATCCTTTAACCCTCAACAGGACAAGCTGTGGCTGGTAGGCGACCTCATCAATCGTGGCCCGGATTCGCTCAAGATGTTGCGCTGGGTGAAGGCACACCAAGATTCCATTGTCACCGTACTCGGCAACCACGATCTGCATGCAATCGCGGTGCATGAAGGGTTTGTCGCAAAACATCGTTTTGATACCCTAGATGAACTGCTGGCGGCACCCGATCACAATGAGTTATTTGATGGGCTGAGAAACCAGAAATTGGCTCACGCTGAAGACCATTACTTGATGGTTCACGCCGGGGTGTTGCCACAGTGGGATACTGCGCAAACCCTAGCACTGGCGAGAGAGGTGGAAACAGCTCTGCGTGCCCCCAATTATCGCGAGTTTCTAGCTAACATGTACGGCAATCTTCCGAACACTTGGCATGATGACTTAGAAGGAATGGACAGGTTACGCGTCATCACCAATGCGTTGACTCGACTGAGAATATGCACCTCTATCGGTCAGATGGAGTTCAAGTTCAAGGGAGAAGTACAAGACATACCGACGGGCTACATGCCTTGGTTTGAAGTGGAAAATCGCAGAAGCCAAGACAACCACATCATATTCGGCCATTGGTCGGCCTTGGGCTTAGTGTTGCGAGACAATCTGTCAGCTCTAGATACGGGCTGCCTGTGGGGAAATACGCTTACGGCCCTGCGCTTAGCTGACCGCCAGGTGTTTGCAGTGCCGCGCGCACCGGAAGACGCAATAGCTCTGCAATAGCGCTTTCAGCACGGCGCGCCAATACCCGTCTATCTTTGCCTTGTGTAGGGATTGGCAACAAAAATATCAATTCTGCCGTAATCTCTGGCTGCTTCACCATCGCCAACATGGATTCCCACAAAGTAATATCACTCCAGTATGCGATGTCCACATTTACGCCACCATCTGGCAAGGGATAACGGAGTGCCATTGGTCGTATTAGCACCTCTGCATCCACCGCTGCCTGCAATAGACTACTGCGAAACGGCACCATAAAACTGCCATCGGTAGTCGTGCCTTCGGGAAATACGCACAGCGAATCGCCATCTGCCAAAGCCTGTAATGCCGCGCCAGAAACTCGCAAAGTATCTTTGCGTTTGGCTCGCTCGATAAAAATGACTCCGCCTTTTTCCGACAACCAGCCGATGAGCGGCCAACTGCGAACTTCAGACTTGGCCACAAAACGCGGCGAAAGCAGGGAGTTCACCAGCCATACATCCAGCCAAGAGATGTGGTTAGACATGAACATCGAGGGTGGCGTGCTTGTCAGTGGAACTGATCCAGACACTTGCAACTTCACATTGAGGATATTGAGGATGGTTTTTGACCAGCGCCTCACCAACTTATCACGCCGCTTACCCCGCAGAAAAGGTAGCCACACTGTCGCCAGCAGCATACCCCATAGCAAGTGAACGAGCAGACGTAGCAAACGCCAGACTTGGACTGGCTTAGAATTCAAAGCGACTTGCAATTAGTGCGTAACTCTTGTGGTACCACCAGTTTCCAACAAACGCACACGATCTCCGGCATGGAACTGCTCATCGGCCTCTTGCACAATGGCGACCAGGCTACCGTTATCCAGTTGCACTGTGATCTCCAAGCCATCTTTTTTAGTCAATTCTTCTTCCGCCATTTTGCCCGCCAATACTCCAGCTACTGCACCAATCACAGTAGCCAGATTTCTACCCTTACCTCCACCCACTGCGTTACCGGCAACACCCCCCACTACACCACCAGCCACGGCACCAACAGTGCCTTCTGTACCTTCAATCTGCACCTGGCGCACGCTTTCTACTATGCCAGTTTTGACCACTTGTGCCTGACGTGTTTCGTCGCGCTTATACACGCTACCGGAATTGCTACTAGCGCAACCCACTAGTGCCAAAGCCACGGCCAGAGCTACCCATATTTGTTTCAACTGCATGCCACTTCTCCTAAAAAATTTACAGCGAAATAGTTTCGCCAAATGCAGATTGATACAGTGCCTTGATCTGTTCACGGCTCGGCTTGTGATTCTGCCCGCCGCGACTGGCAATCTTGATAGAACCCATCACACCAGCCAAGCGCCCACATTGCAACCAATCCCAACCTTTAGACATCCCATAGAGCAACCCGGCGCGATAAGCATCACCGCAACCGGTAGGGTCAACAATAGCTTCGGCTTTGACTACGGGCACTTCAATACGTTTGCCATCCACATAAATATGCGAACCTTGTGACCCCAAAGTCACTATCAAAGCTTTTACCTTTGTTGCCAATTGTTCCAAATTAAGACCGGTTTTTTCCTGCATCAGTTGCGCTTCGTAGTCATTCAACGCCAGATAGTCTGCTTGATCTACAAATTGCAATAATTCTTCACCATTAAACATGGGTAAACCTTGGCCTGGGTCAAACATAAACGGGATACCCGCCTCTTGGAATTCTTTTGCGTGTTGGAACATACCATCACGACCGTCCGGCGCAATGATGCCCAGAGATACGTCTTTGCCACTTAGCACACTGTTTTTATGCGCAAAGTTCATCGCCCCTGGGTGAAAAGCAGTAATCTGATTGTTATCTCTATCGGTAGTAATAAAAGCCTGCGCGGTAAAGCTACCCGGCACGTGGAAAATGTGATTGCTCAACAAACCATTGCGGCTCAGCCAGTCAGCATAGCTACCAAAATCGTCACCCACGGTCGCCATAATGAGTGGCTTGCCATCCAGCAGATTGAGATTATAGGCAATATTACCTGCAGTCCCCCCGAACTCGCGACGCATATCCGGCACTAGAAAAGCCACATTAAGAATATGCAGCTTGTCCGGCAGAATGTGGTTCTTAAAGTGGTCGGGGAATGCCATGATGGTGTCGTAGGCAAGGGAACCGCAGATGAGGGTATTCATAAATTGTCCATTATTACAAAAAGTAGTGGAAGTATGCCTTAGCTAAGGGGAGTATTCAAATAGTCAGCTAACGGCTTAGTTCTGCGCCAAAGCTTCCATAAATCGCGACGTTTGATGCTGAAAACATGCACCTTGTCCTCTTCAGCTAGACACACCCTGACTCCATGAGTCTGCCCAGTTTGCAACGCATGCAACACGTTTGCAAACCAGCGCTCCTCCAAAGCCTCCCAGCCAGATTGAGCATCCAGCACCACCAGTGTTGATTCAGCGCTGAGTTCCTTCCATGATGTTGGCAAAGGTTTTGCTCCCCGACCCGCCAAACTGGAAACAAATACATCTTCGCTCAGCACCGTGGCATAAGGAGAAATCGCTGTGGCCATCACCCCTCCACCCCACAACCATAAGCTATTTGCCGTTAATTTCCCGGCATGTTCTCGCGCCTCGTTCACCGGGTGTGCATGCATTAACATCTGTAATTCATTGATGGCTCTTCGCCAAATCTTGGCATCACTCCCTAGCGGCATCAAGCCGCTTACATCACGCCTAAAAGCCTGTTCAAGCAGGGTTGTAGTGATTGCAGGCGGCTCTTTTAAGCGCAGATACCAGCGCTGCGGATGTGGCACAAAAAAATCCAACTCAGTAAAGTGTCTCGTCAAGCTTGACTTCAAAGCTTGTGCTTCATCCATGCTCAGATTGAGTGTATCTTCTGCCAGTGCAATCCTGTCGCGTGTGACTTGCAAATTGACCGGAGTCGCACAAAGCCAGTAAGCATCGGCAGTGTCTAAGCCATCCTGCTTGGCTGCAAACGGTGCAATGGGGAAATCCTGCTGCTGTTTCACACCAAACGTGCGACAAGCCCACACATCAGCACCACCGCTAAAAGTGGCTCTTTTAGCCACTGCAAGTAAACGCTCTAATGCGGGTAAACGTGGTGCCGAGACTGAAGCATGGCGTAATAAAATATCAAGCTGCAAAACAGTTCACTTTCATGGCAAGATACCCCTCAACATTTACTTTCGAAATTATGATGGAACTTATCCTCTGGCGTCACGCCGAAGCCGAAGACGGCATCCCCGACATGCAACGCGCACTCACCGCAAAAGGCCATAAGCAAGCCAAGCACATGGCGGCTTGGCTGACAAAACACTTGGCTGCTGACACGCGCATTCTGGCCAGCCCGGCGCTCAGAACGCAGCAAACCGCCTTAGCCCTGAGCGATCAGTTTATCACGCTTGAAGCATTGGCTCCGGGAGCCTCAGCACACTCCATATTAGATGCCGCTGAATGGCCTCGTTTTGGTGGCAGTGTGTTAATCGTAGGACATCAACCAACATTAGGAGAAGTAGCTGCTATCTTACTGGGAAGCGCATCTTCTTATCACAGCGTAAAAAAAGGGGCTGTGTGGTGGTTTCAAAATCGAAAACACGGTAATGTTGCGGAAACCATACTGAAAACCGTCATTAACCCTGAGCTGCTATAAACGATGAAACACATCTTAGTCATCAACCCCAAAGGCGGCAGCGGCAAAACCACGTTAGCCACAAATCTCGCTGGCTACTTTGCTAGACAAGGTAAAAATGTGACGTTGGCTGACCTCGACCGCCAACAATCTTCTATAGACTGGTTGAAACGTCGCGCTAAAAACTTACCCAAGATCAAAGCACTAGATGCGCGCCGCCAAGAATTGACCGAAAAACCTGACTGGCTCATCACCGACTCTCCTGCTGGACTGCGCAACGAAAGACTGACCGACGCTATCAAACAAGCGGATTGGGTAATCGTGCCGATACAACCTTCCATATTGGATATGCGCGCTACGCGCGATTTTCTAGACGTGCTGGAAGAAGAAAAAGCTGTGCGCAAACAAAAAACGGCTGTTGCAGTGGTGGGAATGCGCATGAGCAACCAGACCCGCTCATCCGCCAGCTTACTGGAGTTTTTGCAAGAAACCGGGCTCCCAATGCCAGCTTGTCTTCGCAACGCCCAAACTTATGTTACTGCGGTGGAACAAGGAATGAGCTTGTTTGATATGCGTCCGTCTCTGGTAAAAACCGATTTGCAACAATGGGGCCCATTGTTGGATTGGATACAAAAAACCAATAACTAAAGCCACTTAATGCTCTGAAAAACATTAGTGGCTTCAGTTAAGGCCTCGACTTTTTTATAAGATGCTGAGCAACCCCTTAACTACACACCCTTAATTACCCCAGCCACCTCTACCACGACGATTGTCCCAGTCACGACCGTAATCACGGTAACTTGGCTCTAAATAGCTGGTTCTGCCAACGCCAATCTCCGGCGCTACCGTCACCCGCATGCGAATGGTCTCGCCCGGATCGTTGGGCATTACGGTGGTGTAGTCGCGTCCATTGTAGCGGTAGGTGACCAAGTATCCACGTGTCACCGTTTGCCAGCTATCCTCGCTATGGCAGCGCTCTATCGGGCGAGTACTGTAGCTGTTGTAACCATTATTACTATTGCCCAGTCTGTCGCCAACAATGGCTCCGGTAGCTGCACCTATGGCGGAAGTGACTATACGCCCTTTACCTTTGCCCACAGTGCCACCCAGTAATCCGCCGGCGATACCACCGATGATAGAGCCACCTATGTTACGCTCGCCGGAGTTGTATGAAGATCCACTTTGTTCATATTCAGTGCGACATTCTTGATGTGGTACGTTGATGGTTTCTGTGCGCGGGTTAACCGAAATCACCTGCGCGGTTTCGTAATAAACTTCGTCAGCCGAGACCGACATCGCAGGTAGTGCAATTGCACCGGTCATTAGCAGCGCGGTGCTCAGTTTTGAAACTTTCACGGTTATCTCCTTAATTAAATTAGCCGCCAATATTGGCAGTTACCGCATCAACGGGGGCCTCGTCATGGTCGTTGACGCATTTACAAATACTTACATTTGCTCATTGATGTAAGGTTTGATTGAACTTTGTGACCAAGGTTACAGACGAAACAGTTATGATTCGTTGAAATACGTTCCAGCACCCACCAGAGGTGAAAATTACAAAGCGCGACTTACACAGGAGATGAAGATGCGTATTACCTTACCTTTTTTCGTATTACTCGTACTGTTCAGCACTCATAATATGGCGGCAGAGGCCGATAAAAACTGCGCTTTCGGCATGGCGATGGGAGCAGAAGTGCCTACAGACTGCTCTGTAAATGAAGTGGTTGATGGCAAAAAACTGTGCTTTTCCAGCGAAGAATCCAAATCCATGTTTCTCGCTAACAAAAACGAAAACATGATGAAGATGCAGGACTTTCAAAAGAAAATGGCTCCTGTGGATACAGAAGCGATGAAAGAGAAAATAAGTACAGAACAAGCGCGCACTATGCTGAAAGAGGCTTCCGCTAACAACATCGTGGACTTCTCCGGCAAGGATTTAAGCTATCAAGACTTGAGCCACATGGATTTACGTTATGCCAAGTTTGTGGATACCAATCTGTTTGGCTCCGACCTGCGCGGCTCGGACTTCACCGGTGCCGATATGCGTCAGGCTTATCTGAATCTAGCTCGGATCGAAGGCACCATTTTTAACGAGGCCAACCTCACCGATGCCATCATCTTCCAACCCATTTTTGAAAAAAATCAGTTTAAGAATACGATTCTGGTCAATGCGCGCATGATAGGCACATTAGGTACCGTGGACATGAGTGGTGCTGACATCCGCAAAGGTCGTTTCGGACTCGACATTGGCAACCAGCCTATGGGCGCGATGCGCTTTGAAAGCGCAGGTGGAAAATTTGTCGGCACCAATTTTGAAGGTGCCGACATCAACCGCTCAAAACTTCAGTTCTGTGATTTGACCGGTGCCAACCTGCGCAACACCAACCTGTTCCGCGCCGATTTCAGCAAAGCTGACCTGACCGGTGCTGACTTGACCGGTGCTGACTTGGGTGAAGCCGTGTTTGACGGCACAATCATGAAAGACGTGAAGGGGCTAGAGTCGGTGAAGGGCTGGGATACAATTAAGGGGAAGTGCGAGGGGTGTAAATAGTTAAACACTCGCTTGTGCTAGCAATGCGGCACGATCCAGCACCTCAATGCTGGCGCGCCCTAACTTCACCCACCCCTGACGCTCAAATTCTTTCAGTTGGCGACTGACCACTTCACGCGCACTGCCGAGCTCATCCGCCAATCTTTGGTGAGTCGCTGTCACGCTGCCCTGCCCCTCTATCAGTAAACCTGCCAAACGCGAGGCAATGCTATGAAATGCCACTTCATCCACTAACACGATCAAGTCGCTAATCAAGTCACCGTAGTTACTCAACACAAAGCGGCGAAACACTTCTGACTCCGCCATCAACTGATGAAAGGTTGCTGAGGGAACAATCACATCGCGAATAGGCTCTTCTACTACGGTAGAGGCGGGATAATGGCTGCGACCTAATAAGCATGTGGTTGTCAGCACACAAGTGCCGCCCGCGCCGACACGATACAGCACAATTTCTCGCCCGGATTCGGAAATTTTGTACACTCGTGAACGCCCAGCCAAGCGCATCACATATGCGTTGCAGGGTTCTGTCTCGCGATAACCTATGGTACCAACTGGCGCTTCTACGATGCGGGCATATTGCTTGAGCTTGGCTTTGGCGGGTTCATCAAGTTTCACCAAATCGGGGAAGCTAGCAAGCCAAGCTAAACTGGTATCTTGATCCATTGTTAATCCCTATATTGTTTTCATATTTGCCAACTGCGCCTTCAACCCGCGCGCCGCCAAGGCATAGCCACCGTCGCTACCATCCACAAAATGCATATGGTTGCCACTGTAGGACTGCACAATGCAGGTGACCAAGGCTTCTCGCGATTTGTTCATGCCATACACAAGCTTTCCGTCCTGATGCTCCTTATCCAACACTGCTTGTAAAGTGGTCGCTTGCGCCTCGCTACCATCCATCACCATGCGTAACATGCCGTCGAATTTGCGGAAATCGGAATTCTCGACCAGTTCGTCCCGATAACCGCTCCATTGAGTAGATTTCGTGTCTTTGTTGCGAGCGAATAGATACACTCCGGCGACATTTTGCAGCACCATTTTGGCCAAATATGCCAAGCGCTGCCACAAGGCAAACTGGCTGGCGCGCACTCGCCATTCGTGCATCAGCAAACGTGGATTAAATGTAAGTCGCATGACTTGGGCTTTAAGCGGGTGGTATTCCGTAACCTCACCATAAATCTCTTGAATATCGGCGAGTACACGCTGATAGGTTGCCAAATTGGTTTCAACATCCGGCGACACCGCGCTCACCAACAAAGCCAGTTTGTGATCGTGAAAGCTAGGCACACCTTGCCAGCGGCATTCAAACCCTTCAAAACTGGCTTCCGCCAAGCCTTCGTGCTCATCAACCATCCGCACCCCTACGGCATTGGGCGTTTTAACACGCTTTTCGGCCTCTTCCCATCCACGCCCAGAAAATACAGGCTGAGTCACGTGGGGCGATAGACGCACTTTACCGACTTTGACCCAAAAACCTTGCGTGACTAAGTCACTTACCCTCACTAGGCCTACGCGCAATCCGAGTTCAAAACTTTCGCGTGATAACTGCTGTGCGCCGCGGAGGGCGATAATGACTTGCTCCACCAACACATCTGGAACAGCAAAGGTCGCGCCGTCTCCGCCAAATACAAAAGGCAACTCTAGACTGCGATTCACGTTGACCACAGCGGCTATACAGGCCACGCCGACCGTATTCACCTTTTTGTATGCCCCTGCTTCTATGGCCTTGGTAGACCCAATCAAATCGGCAATGACGATCCACCAGTCTTGCGGCACATCAACATGGGTGCGACTTTCCGTGGCTTCCGCAAAGGACAACATCACCGGGATATTGCGATAAAAATCGTTAGTTTCGCTCATGTTATGCAGACATCGCTAAATAGAAACCGTTTCATTGGCCACAGCAACAGTAGCATTCCATCTCAACTGCTCTTGCACCACCTCGCTGAATTGCTGTGCGGTGGATGATTCGCCATGAACGATGTAAGTATGTTTTGGAGCTTGCTTGAACTGGCCTAACCAATGCAGCAATCCAGCCTGATCGGCATGCGCCGAGAGCCCGCCTATAGTGTAGATGCTTGCGCGAACAGGGATTTCTCGACCAAAGATGGTGGCGCGGGTTACGCCATCTACCAGTCTGCGCCCCAGAGTACCCATAGCCTGAAACCCGGTGATAATGACGCTACATTCTGATCGGCTAAGGTTATGGCGTAGATGGTGCTTTATACGCCCTGCATCACACATACCGCTGGCAGAGATGATGATGGCTCCGTGCTTGATATCGTTGAGTGCGATGGATTCATTGGCATCCTGCACGAAGCGGATGTCTGGCATATCTTTCCGCCTTTCCTGTGCCCAGGCCAGCATATCTTTGGCTTCCTGATTGAACAGCTCGATATGACGCAGGGTGATCTCGGTCGCGGCTAAAGCCATAGGTGAATCCACATACACCTTGAGGTTGTGCAAGCGGCGTTGTCGCGTCAGTTTGAATAGAAGGTAAAGTATCTCTTGCGCACGACCCACTGTGAAAGCTGGCATGATGATGTTGCCCCCACGGTGCAAGGTCTTCTCTATGGCAGTGACAAACTCATCCAAAGTGTCGTCCAGATTCTTGTGCAGGCGGTTGCCATAGGTGGACTCAACCAACAACACATCGGCATCTTGCACCGGTGTTGGGTCACGCAGGATCAGGCGCTGTGGTTGTCCCAGATCGCCCGAGAAGACAATCTTCTTGCCGCCCGCCCAGACTTCTATCACTGCCGAACCCAAAATGTGTCCCGCATCGACGAAGCGACATTTAACTTCGGGATGAGGATGTACATCAGTGTTGTAAGTCACGGCTTGCACCAGTTGCAACACATCATCCACATCAGCCAATTGATAGAGCGGCTGCATGAGCGTATGAGCGTGACGATGAGGGTGCTGCTCCGCCCATTCTGCTTCCTTGACCTGGATATGCGCACTATCGCGTAGCATTACATCCAGCAACTCGATAGTGGCTTGGGTCGTATAAACACTCCCCTTGAATCCCTTCATGCTAAGCCTAGGGAGTAGGCCAGAATGATCAATGTGCGCGTGGGTAAGCAACACAAAGTCAATAGTGGTAGGGTCGAAGGCTGGGAAGCTCTGGTTCTTCAGGTCAGCATCACGCCCACCTTGGAACATCCCGCAATCCACCAGAAAACGCACGTTTCCTGTATCCACTAAAAAACAGGACCCTGTGACCTCTCCCGCAGCACCACAGAATGTCAGTTGCATAAGTTACCCGGAAACAATCTCTTTAATCAGATGCAAGCCAAAAGCAACGCCAAATCCAGTAACGTCGCTTGCAACTGCCCCAAGACCGCCCTTGCGGTTGCTGGAAGATAGATCCACGTGTAGCCAAGGGATGTCATGCTCAATAAACTTGTGTAAAAACCGCGCAGCCAGCACGTGGTCAGCCTCTGAGTCCAATGTGCATTGCTTGATGTCGGCGATTTTACTATCCAAATCTTCATCATAATCGGCATCAAAGGGAAAAGCGTTGACACGCTCGCCGGAGGCCGCTCCCGCGCCCATAGCCTTGCACAACAATTCAGGACTGTTACCGAGAACACCACTGTATCTGTCGCCTAGTGCCACCGTCATGCTTCCGGTAAGCGTGGCAAATTCCATCATCAAATCAGGCTTCAAGCGCGAAGCCATGGTGAGCGTATCGGCCAACACCATACGTCCTTCGGCATCGGTGTGGACAATCTCAATCGTTGTGCCGTTGAGCGCGGTCACCACGTCATTCTGCTTATAGGCTTTAGGGCCTATATGGTTTTGCGCGATGGCCAGCCAGCAGTCTATTTTTACCGGAATTTTTGCCCCAGTGAGCGCTAACATGAGTCCCAATGCAACTGCAGAACCATTCATATCTTCATGCATGCCATTCATGTAGCGGGCAGGTTTGAGGTTGTGGCCTCCAGTATCAAAACATATCCCCTTACCTATCAACGCTATGTTTTTCTTGGCAATCTTTGGGCTGTAACTGAGGTGGACAATAGCGGCATCTTCTGGCTCAGAGCCTTGTGCTACTGCCACAAACGCGCCTGCACCCAACTTACGCAGCTTTTTCATATCGAATTCTTCGTGCTGCCAGCCTTGGTCTTTAGCCAGAGTTTTGATCTTTTCACGATAAATCCCGGGAGTAAGAACATTCGGCGGCAGCATAGTTAAACTGCGTGTGAGCGTGTTGCCTGCCACCAATGCACGAATGTCAGCGAAATCGTGTGCGGTATCCAGTCCAAATACATGAATAGTTTTGAGTGGTTTATATGTATGTTTTTTCTTGCGGCTAGGTAAATCGGCATTGTTCACCAACGTCACAAAGAGTGCGGCTTCTAGGGCTTGTTGGCGTTGTTCTTGCTTGAGACATAAAGAAATCGTTAGATTTTCTGGATTTTCTTCCAGCAACGGTTTTAGCGCTTTACGCAAAACTGTGTGACGTTCAAAGGTGGAAAGGCTCTCATCCAGCACCATCCAAGAAGCTAAGCCGCCACCTGGTAAATCCGCCACCAAGGGTGATTTAGTGATTTCGTCATATTTAAGCTTACGACGTTTAAGGCGTGCCTCAAATTCGGCATGCAGTGGCACTGATTTGGGGCGCGGATTGGATGCTAGGCTAGGCAGTATGAATAATATGTAGCTTTGCTTCGAGGCTTGCGACTCGGTAATATCCTTTTGATTTTGAATAATTTTTATGCTCATACTAGACTTTCTGAAAGCAGTTTCACCTTGACCAAAATAGCCAAAATGGCGATGATGACGTTTGCGCAATTCTGCAATTTTTAATAATGAGTATTAAAAATTGTTATAAAATCTCGCCCGTCCAAAATGATTCGTTTTGATTATAGCAAGCCCCTCATTCTCAGGAGAGCATTACATGGCAGATTTGCCTGACACCGACCCACAAGAAACCCAGGAATGGCTGGATGCCATCGCCGCAGTACTGGAACAAGAAGGCGCTGAACGCGCACACTTTCTGCTCGAAACCCTGATCGACAAGTCCCGTCGTTCTGGCGCTTACCTGCCTTTCAACGCCACTACGGCTTACCTGAATAGCATTCCGACACACTTGCAAGCCAAGTTACCCGGCAACCCCGACATGGAACGCCGCATCCGCGCCCTGATCCGCTGGAATGCGATCATGACGGTTTTGCGCGGCAATGAGAAATCCCCTGGTGTTGGTGGCCATATTGCCAGTTTCCAGTCTGCAGCAACCTTGTATGACGTGGGCTTCAACCATTTTTTCCGTGCAGCCAACGAGAATTTCGGCGGTGACTGTGTGTACTTCCAAGGTCATTCCTCACCGGGGGTATATGCCCGTGCCTTTTTGGAAGGCCGGATCACCGAAGATCAAATGGCCAACTTTCGCCAGGAAACCGGTGGCAAAGGGCTCTCAAGCTATCCACACCCATGGCTGATGCCAGATTTCTGGCAATTCCCCACCGTATCTATGGGGTTGGGGCCTCTTGCGGGCATTTATCAAGCGCGATTCCTAAAATACATCCATGACCGCGGCATCGCCGATACATCAGACCGCAAGGTATGGGTTTTCTGTGGCGATGGTGAAATGGACGAGCCTGAGTCATTAGGGGCGATCTCTCTCGCTTCGCGTGAAAAATTGGACAACCTGATTTTTGTCATCAATTGTAACTTGCAGCGCCTTGACGGCCCGGTACGCGGCAACGGCAAGATCATCCAGGAACTGGAGGCCGACTTCCGTGGCTCCGGCTGGAACGTGCTGAAAGTTATCTGGGGTTCCTACTGGGATCCTCTTTTGGCCATGGACAAGGATGGTATCTTGCAAAAACGTATGGAAGAATGCGTAGACGGTGAATACCAGAACTTCAAGGCCAAGGGCGGCGCTTATACGCGCGAACACTTCTTTGGCAAGTACCCTGAATTGAAAGAAATGGTTGCTGCCATGTCCGATGCGGATATCTGGCGCCTGAACCGGGGCGGTCACGATCCGCATAAGGTCTATGCCGCTTACCATGCCGCCGTAAATCACAAGGGGCAACCAACCGTAGTCTTGGCCAAGACGGTCAAGGGTTATGGTATGGGTGAAGCCGGTGAAGGCCAGAACACCACTCACCAGCAAAAAAGCATGGATATCGAGTCGCTGAAGAAATTCCGTGACCGTTTTGATCTGCCGATCACCGATGCGCAAGTGGAAAACCTGTCATTCTACAAACCCGCACCGGATTCCCCGGAAATGCAGTACATGAACGAACGCCGCGCCAGCTTGGGTGGCTACATGCCCAAGCGTCGCCGCAAAGGCAACGAACTGGTGGTACCCGAACTATCTGCCTTCGACAATATGCTGGTTGCGACGGGGGATCGTGAAATCTCCACCACCATGGCATTCGTGCGCATCCTCTCCACACTGGTTCGCGATAAACAGATTGGCAAGTACGTGGTGCCTATCGTGCCTGATGAAGCGCGTACCTTCGGTATGGAAGGCATGTTCCGTCAGCTCGGTATCTATTCGTCTGTGGGTCAGCTATACGAGCCACAAGACGCCGATCAGGTGATGTTCTACAAGGAATCCAAGGATGGTCAGATTCTGGAGGAAGGCATCAATGAAGCCGGATCATTCTCCAGCTGGATAGCCGCAGCGACTTCATACAGTGTCACCGGTGTGCAGATGATTCCGTTCTATATTTTCTACTCGATGTTCGGTTTCCAACGCATTGGAGACTTGGCTTGGGCAGCAGGCGACAGCCGCGCCCGCGGATTTCTGCTTGGCGCTACCGCAGGCCGTACCACACTGAATGGCGAAGGCTTGCAGCATGAAGATGGTCATAGCCACTTGATGTCGGCCACCATTCCCAATTGCGTCTCCTACGACCCGACCTTTGCTTACGAGTTGGCCGTGATCATCCAGGAAGGTCTGCGTCGCATGGTGCAGAACCAGGAGGATGTGTACTACTACATCACCCTGATGAATGAAAACTACAGCCACCCGGAAATGCCCAAGGGGGCGGAAGAAGGCATCCTCAAAGGAATTTACCCCTTCAGCAAGTCCAAGGTCAAAGGCCATAAGGTGCAATTGATGGGTAGCGGTGTGATCCTGCGCGAAGTCATCGCAGCCGCCGAACTGCTGGATAAGGATTGGGGGGTATCTGCCGACATCTGGAGCGTAACCAGCTTTACTGAACTGCGCCGCGAAGGTCTGGATATAGAGCGTTGGAACCTGCTCAACCCGGACAAGAAACAAAAGGAAACCTATGTAGGCAAAGCGTTGAGCAAGACTGAAGGTCCGGTTATTGCCTCGACCGACTACATGAAGTCGTTCGCCGACCAGATCCGCAACTTCATCCCACAGCGCTACGTTGTGCTAGGTACCGATGGGTTTGGTCGCTCTGATTCACGCGAGGCTCTGCGTAACTTCTTTGAAGTTGATCGTTATCATGTTGTATTGGCCGCACTCAAGGCGCTGGCGGATGATGGCAAGTTGCCCTCAAGCAAAGCGGCAGAAGCCATCAAGAAATACAGCATCAACATCAGCCGACCCAACCCGATGAGCGTTTAATTCAGGAGACGAAAAAATGGCAATAAAAGAAGTTATCGTCCCCGATATTGGCAACTTTGACAGCGTGGACGTCATTGAAGTGCTGGTGAAACCAGGCGACAATGTCGCCAAGGATGACTCTCTTATCACGCTGGAATCCGACAAGGCTTCCATGGATATCCCTGCCCCTTTTGGGGGCATCGTGACTGAAGTCAGCATCAAGGTCGGCGACAAGGCAGCTCAAGGAACATTGATCCTCAAGCTGGACACCGCAACTGAGGCTTCATCCCCTGCCGAGAAACCCGCTCCACAGCCTAGCGTGGCACCTGTGGTTTCCAGCGTGAAAGTGGATGAAAAGCCTGTCGCCATCCCGGAGCCAAGCCGGCCCGTGGCTGAACCACCCAAGGTGATACAACCGCAAGCCACTCCCAACCCAGTGGCGGCAAGTACAACCACAAGTGTCGGCAAGCTCTCTCATGCCAGCCCATCGGTGCGCAAATTTGCCCGTGAGCTTGGGGTGAATCTGGCGTTGGTCAAAGGTAGCGGGCCAAAAAGCCGTATCCTGCAAAACGATGTGCAGGCCTTCGTCAAAGGTGAGCTGGCCAAGCCGCGTACCGAGAACATGGGAACCGGCATCGCCAGCTTATCCAGCCTGCCTATGCCAGTCATAGACTTCAGCCAATTTGGTGCAACTGAAACCAAGCCGTTGTCGCGTATCAAAAAACTTTCCGGAGCCAATTTGCATCGCAACTGGGTCACAGCACCTCACGTCACACAGTTTGATGAGGCCGACATTACCGATTTGGAAGACTTCCGCAAGTCCATGGTGGCCGATGCGGAAAAACGTGGCGTCAAACTTACGCTGCTGGCTTTCCTGATGAAGGCAGTCATCAATGCCTTGCGTACCTACCCCAACTTCAATGCATCGCTGTCATCAGATGGCGATAGCCTGATCTTGAAGCAGTATTACCATGTGGGCTTCGCTTGCGACACACCGGATGGCCTCGTCGTGCCAGTGGTCAGGGACGTCAACCAGAAGGACGTGATGGATATTGCCCGCGACCTAGCTGAGCTGTCATCGAAAGCTCGCGAACGCAAACTCAAGATCGAGGAAATGCAGGGCGGGTGCTTTACCATTTCCAGTTTGGGCGGCATAGGCGGCACCATGTTCACGCCTATCATCAACTGCCCGGAAGTGGCTATCCTTGGCGTCTCGCGCTCTTCCATGCAACCGGTGTTTGATCCGAAAACCAAGAGTTTTGAGCCGCGCCTGATACTGCCATTGTCCCTGTCATACGACCACCGCGTGGTTGATGGTGCTGATGGCGCACGCTTCACCAGCCACTTGCGCATGATGTTGTCTGACGTGCGTCGTTTATTGCTGTAACAGGAACTAACATGAGCAATATTGTTGAAATTTCAGTGCCGGACATCGGCAATTTTGATTCTGTAGATATCATCGAAGTCCACATCAAGCCAGGCGACAGCATTGCCATTGATGACTCGTTGATTACGCTGGAGTCCGATAAGGCTTCCATGGACATTCCTGCCTCCCATGCAGGCACCGTCAAGGAAGTCAAAGTCAAGGTCGGTGACAAGGTCGCCAAGGGCTCCCTCATCCTGCTTCTGGATGTTGCGGAGAAGGCATCCCATGCAGCACCCGCTCCAACATCTGCAACAGTGGTAGAGCAATTCGCTCCAGCGAAAGTTGCCCCTGTAGGTCTAAGCGAAACCGGCAGAAATGATATTTCTACGGAAGTGCTGGTATTGGGCGCAGGCCCTGGAGGGTATACCGCTGCCTTCCGCGCCGCAGATCTAGGCAAAAAAGTGGTGTTAGTAGAACGTTATCCAGCACTGGGGGGCGTGTGCCTGAATGTAGGATGCATCCCTTCTAAAGCCTTGCTACATGCGGCTAAGGTGATTACCGAGTCCGAAGAAATGGCGGCGCATGGTATCAATTTTGGGCGTCCGGTGATTGCACTCTCAAAACTGCGCGACTGGAAAGAAAACGACGTGGTCGCCAAGCTCACTGGCGGCTTGGTACAACTCGCCAAACAGCGTAATGTCACCGTGGTGCAAGGTGTAGGGACATTCATCAGCCCCCATCAAATCACCGTGACAACAGCAGACGGGAAGGTGACCACGATCGGGTTCGAACATGTCATTATTGCCGCCGGTTCACAAGCCACCACATTCCCCGGAGCACCAGATGATGAGCGCATCATGGACTCTACCGGCGCATTAGCCTTGGCAGACATACCGAAACGCATGCTGGTCATCGGAGGCGGCATTATCGGCTTGGAAATGGGCACCGTCTATGACGCTCTTGGCTCCAAAGTGAGTATCGTGGAATTCATGGATGGATTGATTTCCGGATGCGACCGTGACTTGATACGCCCCCTGCAGAAACGCATGGAAAAACGTTTCGAAAGCATCATGCTGAGCACCAAGGTATCTTCGATGGAAGCCAAGAAAGACGGAATCCATGTAGCTTTTGATGGTGCTAATGCCCCCAAGGAACCCCAGGTCTATGACCGTGTACTGGTCTCCATCGGGCGTCGCCCCAATGGCAAGAATATCGGCGCCGAAAATGCAGGTGTCGCTGTTGACGATCGTGGCTTTATTGCCGTAGATAAACAGATGCGTACTAACGTACCTCACATCTTTGCCATCGGCGATATCGTCGGTCAACCGATGCTGGCACACAAGGCCACTCATGAAGGCAAAGTAGCGGCGGAAGTCATTGCCGGCCACAAGGTTGAGTTCCAGGCGCTAACCATCCCTTCCGTTGCCTATACTGACCCGGAAGTCGCGTGGGCCGGAATATCCGAGACTGAAGCCAAGGAAAAAGGTATAGAGATTGAGAAAGCTTCATTCCCATGGGCTGCCAGTGGACGTGCGCTCTCCATAGCACGTACCGAAGGTCTGACCAAGCTTATTTTCGATAAGGAGACCAAGCGTGTGATTGGTGTAGGTATCACTGGCACCAATGCGGGAGAACTCCTTGCAGAAGCCGTACTAGCGATTGAAATGGGCGCTGATGCGGAAGATATTGCGCTCACTATTCATTCACATCCCACCCTCTCGGAAACGGTGGCATTTGCTGCGGAGATGGCAGAAGGTACAATTACCGACTTATTCATCCGAAAAAGATAGCTGTGCTTCTACAACCTTTGCTTGCGGCATTAGCCGCGCGCTTTCCCCCAGAACGTCTGTTCACCGATCCGGTGGATTGTTACGCTTATGCCTATGACAACTCCAAGCGCTTTCATCCGCCAGCAGCGGTAGTGTTCCCACTTAATCAAGATGAGGTTCAAGCTATTGTCGCATTGTGCAATGAATACCAAGTTCCACTTACTCCGCGTGGTCGTGGCACAGGTACTGCGGGTGGAAGTACCCCAGAACAAGGCGGTGTCGCGCTTTCATTGGAACGCATGAATAAAATCATCAAAATTGATCCAGCAAACCGTATGGCTGTTGTAGAGCCGGGCGTGCTGAATCAAGACTTACAGAATGCCATCAAAGAACATGGATTCTTCTGGCCACCAGATCCTTCCAGCGCGCCGTATTGCACCATAGGCGGCAACATCGCCACCTGCGCTGCGGGACCTCATGCGGTGAAATATGGTGTGACGCGCGACCATGTACTAGGCTTGAAAGCCATCACCGGCAACGGTGAAGCAATCAAAACGGGCTGTAACACGACTAAAGGGGTAGTAGGCTACGACTTAACACGCTTGATCATCGGCTCAGAAGGCACACTGGCCATTGTCACCGAAGCAACACTAAAACTCACACCCCTTCCTCACGCCACGGCTGGGATTACCGCGCAATTTAAAGATACGACTAGTTGCGCTCATGCGATTGCAGCAATTATGGCCCAGCCTTTCGTGCCAAGTGCACTGGAGTTTCTGGACAACGGAGCTCTCAATCTGATCCGTAATCGCCATGCCGGCATGTTGCCTGAAGCGGCACGGGCGTTTTTGATGATAGAGGTAGATGGCGCCGAAACTGAACTGCCCCCAGCAGTTGCCGCCATTATCAAAGCTTGCCAAATAGAGGGTTTGATAGATGCGAGCCCGGCACACGACACCCAAGCTTTATGGGCCGCGCGCAAAGCGTTATCGCCATTGTTACGTGATATTGCCCCTAAAAAAATCAATGAGGATATTGCCGTGCCGGTATCGCGCTTGCCGGAATTACTGCAAGGCTTGGAAGCACTTTCAGCAAGATACCAAATAGCCAACGTCAATTTTGGGCATGCAGGCAACGGCAATATCCATGTCAATTTGTTGGTAAACCCAGATAACCCAGAAGAAATGGCGCGTGCCGAGCAATGTTTGGATGAAGTATTTAGCTTGGTACTGGGCCTAGACGGCACACTCTCTGGAGAACACGGTGTTGGAAGCGCCAAGCGCCCTTATGTTGATCGTGAAATTGATGCCCCTACCATAAAATTAATGAAAAAAATAAAGACAACTTTCGATTCTAGGAATATACTTAATCCGGGCAAGTTGTTTCCAGAAAAAAATTAACTAAAATTAATTAAAGTTTTGGCTACTATTGCCGCTAACAAGCCTGTGTGGAACAGCTTGAAGCAACGGAGTACATCATGAAAATCGACAGTTCTTTAGTAGGTGCCGTACCAACCGCAACTAGCGGTTCGACTCCTCGCGCCGAGAAAGAGGTGCCACAAAAGAATAGCAGCAGCACTGTCAGCCTGTCTGAAGCATCGGCACGCATCCAAGCAGTAGAGGCCAGCGCGCACGAATCTTCCGGATTTAATGCCGCTAAAGTAGCCGCCATACGACAAGCAATTGCGGAAGGCACCTTCCGTATCAATCCCAACATGATCGCTAGAAAACTACTGGCTTCTGCTCAAGACTTGGCTCAGTCTCAAGGCGCTTAATTTGGCAGACTCTGCTGTTGTAACCGCACAAATTGCTGAAAACTTGGCGGTTGAGATTCTTGAATTTGAAGCATTCAAAAAGCTATTACTCGCCGAACAAGAGTCTCTGATTGTAGGGGACACCTCTAGCCTTACGGAAATTACCGAAAAAAAGTCACTACATATTGCCAAGTTGGATAGCTTGGCGGCAGAGCGCCTGAAGCGTATCCAATCTCTAGGCTTCAAACCTGACCGAGAAGGTGTCGCGCAATGGGCCGAAAGCACTGACGCTGCAGCAAATAGACTATGGAAATCTTTACTAGTTCTAGGCAACGACATTCAAGCAACCAATACTCTTAACGGTAAACTCATCAACACGCGTTTGCAGTACACACAACAAACCATGTCCGCCTTGCTGGCTGCGGTGAATCAGGCAGAGTTGTATGGCCCCTCTGGTCAGCGTGAAGGTACTCCCCAAAGCAGTAACGCCCGCGGCATAATAGGCAAGGCCTGAGATGTGAGCAGGCATAAAAAAACCGGCCTATCTGCCGGTTTTTTTATGCCCTATCTCTAGGCTAGTGCTTAGTTGATGTTGCTGGAATCGCTGAAGATATTGCCTCTGCAGCAGGCCTAATATCAGGGGCAAGGTGGCCACTTCCTTGCACACCAGTTCGATTTGCACCAGTTTCCGCCAGTATCATGATTGTCACACGACGATTTCGCGCACGGCCTTCAGGGGTATCATTGCTCTCTACGGAACGCTTGTCGGCATAGCCCACCGCCACCATGCGCTCCCCCGCCACGCCATTGGTTTCAAACAAGCGAATCACACTACTAGCGCGCGCCGAGGACAACTCCCAATTGGAAGGAAACACCGAAGAACGTATCGGCTGGTTATCGGTATGACCTTCAATCTGTATCTGATGGTTATCGGCTGCGACCACTTTGGCCACCGCGCTCAACGCCTCGACTGATTCCTTGTGTAAATCCGCCTTGGCAGTATCAAACAACACACTGGCATTGATTTCAATGGAAATACCATGAATGGTCTCTGTTACTTGTACCTTGCCTTCTTTTTCCAAGGATTCCAATGCCTCTTGAACACTCTTGGCCACCGCCTGCAAATTTTCACGCTGCTGCTGTTTCTTTATTTCTTCAGCTTGCGCAACCTGCGGCTTTTGTGGGGCTATGGTTACTGTAGTCAACCCCATAGAAGCACTGTGAGGTTTAGGATTGTTTTTTGGACTGGGCTCATAGTCAAATGCTGCTTGCAGTGACTCTGCAAGCGCTGTAGCTTTAGTAATATCCAATTTCGACATTGCAAACAGCACCACGAACACAGCAAAAAGCAAGGTGATGAAGTCGGCGTAAGATACCAACCACCGCTCATGATTTTCGTGTTCTTCGTGTTTTTGTTTGCGCGCCATGATGTGAACTCAGGTTTAATTAAGCGATAAAGCCACGCAGACGAGTTTCAATCAGGCGCGGATTGTCACCATTAGCTACCGACACCAAACCCTCTACCACCATAGCGCGTTTCACCATTTCACGCGCTATCACTGATTTGATTTTATTGGAAAAAGGCAAGAAAAACAGGTTGGCAGCGCCCACGCCATATAGAGTTGCCACAAAGGCCACCGCAATACCAGTACCTAATGAGGAAATATCAACACCGCCCTCTGCAGACAAGCCCCCCATCACGTGGATCAAACCCATCACCGCACCTAAAATCCCAATAGTCGGCGAGTAACCGCCCGCCGACTCCCAGACTCGTGCGGCTTGACGATGATGCTCATCATAGGAATCCATCTCTACCTCCATCATTTCACGCAGTTTTTCTGGCTCCGCACCGTCCACCAGCATTTGCAAGCCTTTACGCATGAAAGGATCGTTCATTTCTTCAATCAACGGTTCCAGCGACAACAAACCTCCGCGCCTTGCGGTATTACCCCAACCCACTACTTGCTCAATAACACTCTCCAGCGCGACGCTTGGGGTCATGAACACCCATTTCAGCAAACGAACCCCTAAAAAGAAAATGGGTGTTGGGTACTGAATAAGGCACGCGCCTATTGTTCCACCAAATACGATGATGAAAGCAGCAAGCTGCATCAAGGTGCCAGCATGCCCGCCCTCTAAAGCCTGTCCACCAAGGATGGCGCCAAATGCCATAAAAACGCCAATAAGTGTAGTTGTATCTAAGCGAGAATTATTCATATTTATTGTCCAATCCAGTCTTTAAGCACAGCACGTAATCGCATGATAGCCTGAGAATGTATCTGGCACACGCGAGATTCAGAAACGCCCAGCACCGCCCCAGCCTCCTTGAGATTAAGATCCTCTTGATAGTACATGGCCATCACCATCCTTTCACGTTCCGGCAACAACTCGATAGCTTCCGCCAAAGCTTGCTGCATTCCCTCATCCTGCAAAATCTGCAAAATTCCAGGACGACCATCGGTAATATTGAGCTCTATTGGCTCATCACCTTCATGCTGGAAGTCCTCATAGTACACCAGTTGATGCCCGCGCGCATCTGCCAGCATGGCTTGATACTCTTGTAAGGCAAGCCCCAACTGCTGGGCTATTTCAAATTCTGTAGGCGCCAATCCCAACTGCTGCTGCAACAAAGAAATGGCACGCTCAATATCACGCGCATTTTTACGCACTGAACGCGGCACCCAGTCAATCTCTCGCAGCTCATCCAGCATCGCCCCACGTATACGCTGCGAAGCGTAGGTTTCAAACTGCGCCCCCTGAGTTTCGTCAAAATGATTAAGCGCGTCAAGCAGCCCCATCATTCCCGCTTGCACCAAATCATCAACCTGCACACTGGCTGGCAACCTAGCCGCCAACTGGTAGGCAATTCGCTTTACCAGCAAAGAGTATTCGTCTACCGAACGCTCTATGACCAAGCGAATAGTTGCCGTCATTAGCTCAAACTGCCGTCAGGTTGCTGCCCGTAGCACTTAACAGACGACACATAAAAGCATCAAAACGATTACTATCATTTTGCAACGGCCAGTGCATCATGTCTACTGCGAACATTTCCAATGTGCGTGCCGCTTTGAGACGATTGGTAGGTAATACGCAAGCAAAATCCGGTTTTAATTCCAAATATCTGTCGCAGACCGCGGTGAGCTTGTGAAACAAAAACTTCGCTTTTGCTTCGTTGCCCCCACGGAACATCATCATAAAATGCCTATCATCATCCATACGGTTAAGCGTTTTCATGTGCCTATAAGCCTCGGTAATGCCATGATCGCTCTCATCGCACAGTACTATTACCTCAGTCGCCGCCAGCGCAAAACCTAAGCCATGACGCTGTAAGTCTGAAGCGGCGTGAATAATGACACAATCAAACCCTACCACTAAAGCATGAAAAGTGTCCAAAAGCTGTATGCGCGCTGCCTCGAGATTTCGCCCCAAGTGTTCGGTATCAGCTGGCATCAAGGCCACTCCGGCCACAGATACTATCACCTCATCCAAGGCTTTTTTGCCACGCAACACGTCTCCCACATCCCAACCCAAGGGTTGTTCCAGCAAAGGATGTGACGTTGTCGCACACAAGGCCTCATCCACCAGCAACACTTTCCTGTCTTGATCTACCAGAGACATTGCCAGCGCCGTCGCCACACTTTGGCTTTGACTCCCGACTAGCGCAACAACACGTACCGCCTCCGCTGCAAACAATTGACGCAGGCCAGTGGCTTGATCTGTGTTGGCTGATGTCTTAGCCAAACAAGTCTCCCGTTCCCGCCCAATCACCCTGCATCACCATTTCGTCTTGACTGATTTGCATAGCGCCTGTGGACTGGCCTTTGAAGGCGCGATCTACCAAATATGTAGAATTAGCGGTACGAATATCTTCTGGCACGCGCTGGCCATTAGTCACGTAGTGTAGTTTCAGTCCATGACGGATGAGACAATCAATCGCCGGTGCCAATGACACCGATTCGTCCACCTTTGTCAAAATACAGCCGTCCAAGCCCACGCCCTGATGGGCACGCACGATATCATCCAAAGTCACTCCCTGCGCGGTGGCGGGCAGTATCAACTGACGTTTGACCTGACGATTATCTCCACAGAGGAATTTGATTTGTTCGGGAATGTTGCGATCACGCTGACTCATGCCCACGGTGTCTATCAATACCAAATGGCTGCGCTGTAATTCGGCCAGTGTAGAATCAAGCTCAGCATCCTCCTTCACAGCAAACACTGGCACATTCAGAATACGGCCATAAATACGCAGCTGTTCGTGCGCTCCGATTCGGTAACTATCCGTGGACAGCAGAGCAATATTGGAGGCCCCGAAACGCAACACCGCGTGTGCCGCCAGCTTGGCCACGGTGGTAGTCTTACCTACGCCGGTTGGGCCCACCAAGGCCACGATACCGCCACGCTCGATGACATCGGCTCCCGATTCATCTACACGCAGATTATGTGCTATAGCCTTTTTCAGCCACATCACGCCTTTTTCAAAATCCATACCGTCGGGCAAAGCATCCACCAACTTGCGCGATAAGGCTGGGCTAAACCCCGCACCAAAAAGCACACGCAACAACTCGGCTTTAATCGGGTCGCGCCGCGCTAACTCACCCCAGGCAAAACCTGAAAGCTGACCTTCCAACAGACTACGCAAATGCTTGAGCTCAAAAGCCATGCCCGCCATAGTGGAACTCAACTCTGGCACTTGTTCTATATCTTCTTGCGGATCTGGTTGCACTTCCCATCGTGGCATTCTTGGCGGCGGGGCTTCTTGCGCAATGGTGGAGCGTGACTTCTTGCGGGGTTCTTTTTCCAGCGCCTCAGTAGCAGCG
This sequence comes from Methylophilales bacterium, assembly GCA_021414145.1. Classification (GTDB taxonomy): domain Bacteria; phylum Pseudomonadota; class Gammaproteobacteria; order Burkholderiales; family Methylophilaceae; genus CAILHX01. The sequence goes on from JAIOOY010000077.1 coordinate 36,170, forward strand.
GCTATGGTTTTCTTCAGAGACGGTGGTGGAGTCGAAGCAGCATCTTTGTGATTCAAGATCGCCGCAATCGCTTCAGAACCAAATGCTGAAGCAGCGGTGACCTTGCCAGCAGTTGGGCTGACGGCTGGTTTAGGATAGGTCAGCGCGTCCATCTCGTCACCGGCAACAGCAGTAATCTCAACGCCATCGGCCACTTTACGGTTGGATAGAATCAGCGCATCGCCGCCCAGCGCATCGCGCACTTGTTGCATCGCGTCACGAGAATTCGATCCGTAAAATTTCTGGACATTCATATCAATTTTCTTTCCCAAAACGCGCAAACGCGCGCGCCAATTAGCGCTTAATGGTTAAGTCTATCACGGGGAAAGTTACGAAATAAAGTGAAAATAAAACAAAACTTACAATATTGCGAATTATCAGCATCAAAATGCCAGAAACATCACCACATCAAGTCAGACGATATAGTTCAGAATCGAATTTGGGCAATCTGATTTCGCAAATCCGAGGCCAGAGTGGCAAGTTCTACGGTCATGCTTTTCAGCTTACTCACATGCCCGCCAGTAGCCATGGAGCCTTGCTCCATTTCGCTCACCAAATTACGAATTGACTGCACTTCTGCTTGGTGATCACGCGTGACATGATCAATTTCAGTATTCACATCAAAAATATGAGCTGCCGCCTCTTGAATCGCTTGTAGACTGTCTTCTGCCTGATGGGCAACCATTACGCTGGCATTAGCATGAAGATGTGCTTGCTTCATTGACTCTGTGGCGCTATGCGCAACCATTCTCAATTTAGCCATAATCTTATCAATTTCAGTAGTGGCGTTGCTCGTACTTTGCGATAATTTCCTTACTTCATCTGCCACTACCGCAAAACCTCGCCCTGCCTCACCTGCCCGTGCCGCTTCAATAGCAGCATTAAGAGCCAATAAGTTGGTTTGGTCTGCAATATCACGAATAATATTGAGCACATTGCCAACCTCTCGAGAATCCTCTTCGAGCTGGTTAATCACAACAGCACTTGCTTCCACTTGCCCTGCCAGCTCTGAAATCGAATTGCGGTTACTCAACACCACCTCTCGCCCCTGCTGTGAAGCCTGAGCCGAATTTCCGGCTTGTACAGCGGCCAATCCAGCCTTATCCGCAATCACCGCCACTTTCGCTGCAATTTCATTCGCACCAGCATCTATCGCCTGAATCTGTCCGTTCTGATTAAGAACCGCCATCCGAGTTGAGTCAGCTACATCCGACAACGCACCGGAAGTCTGTCCGAGCGCAATGGCAGTACGATCCAAGGTTTTAGCAAGCTGCTGAAATTCGGACAGAAGGTTGTTGACCGCATTACTGATGTCACCGATTTCATCTGTACTTTGGTGCTTTAGCCTCCGAGTCAAATCGCGCGAAGAGGCGATCTCCACAAGGGTAGCACTGATACTCTTGAGCGGATTAGCAACACTGCGAACCGCAAAATAAGCCATCATGACCACGCCCAACAAAATCAACACTGTCAGCACGATGCTCACATGCATGAGCTGATCCACCAACACGCCAGAAGCTTTTGCTTGTTCTAGTGTTTTATCGGTACCCGCTCCGACAAGTTTGTCTAGCGAACTGCCGATATTGTCAGCCGCAGTTCCAAACTGCGCCAAAATAGTTCTGGCATTATCCCAATCCACTTCCGATTGCGCCATTGCCGCCGAGAATCTAACCACCAGCGCCTGTTGCTGCTCTATCATTTGCTTCAGACTGGCCTCACTAGCAAGAAACTCCGGCAACTTTCTAGCAGCATCTAGTTTGGCCTGCATATCTGCCAAATCCTCACGGCGACGTTTATCGAAAGCTGCACGATCGGTCGTTGCATAAAGCTCGTACATATGCGCTTTCTGGCTTTGCAAATTACTTTTCAAGCCGGTCACGGCAATTAATCCTGGAAGCTGCTCATCCGCCAGCGTTAGTGTCGTTGCTCCGATTCTTCCACCGTTAAGAAGAGTCAGCGCAGCAAATGCTAACAACAGAATAAATCCTGCCAGATAGCCAGCAAGTATTTTTTGCGTAATGTTGAGCTTCATCAAATCCACCTTATATTGTTAAACGTGTTTCAACCTATCGTAGATTTCCATCATCCTCGGTAACGCCCGGAACATGGCAGCGATCACTTCCGGATCAAAATGCTTGCCAGCATCTGCTTGCATAGCCTCCAAGGCCTTTTCCACCGGCCAAGCATCTTTGTAAGGACGTTTAGAAGTGAGCGCATCGAATACGTCTGCTGCCGCGATAATGCGCGCTGAAAG
>JAIOOY010000080.1 GCA_021414145.1 Methylophilales bacterium
TCAGTTTGGTGCAAAACCCCTATTTGAAAACGTCTCTGTCAAGTTTGGTGACGGCAACCGCTACGGCCTGATCGGTGCGAACGGTTGCGGCAAGACCACCTTCATGAAGATTCTTGCCGGGGTACAAGAGCCCTCTTCCGGCAATGTCTCCATGGATAACAACGAGCGCATGGCATGGTTGAAACAGGATCAGTTCGCCTATGAAGAAATGCGTGTGCTGGATGTGGTGATGATGGGGCATGAACAGATGTGGAAAGCCATGCAGGAGCGTGATGCGATCTACGCCAATCTGGAAGCCACCGAAGATGACTATATGAAGGCAGCGGAACTGGAAACTCACTTCGCTGAATACGATGGTTATACGGCTGAAGCCCGTGCTGGCGAATTGTTGCATGGTGTGGGCATCCCCATCGAACAACACAATGGCCCGATGAGCGCGATCGCTCCAGGCTGGAAACTGCGCGTGCTCCTGGTGCAAGCGCTGTTTGCCAACCCTGATATTTTGCTGCTGGACGAACCGACCAACAACCTCGACATCAACACCATCCGCTGGCTGGAGGACATACTCAACAACCGTGACTGTACGATGGTGATTATTTCCCACGACCGCCACTTTTTGAATCAGGTCTGCACGCACATGGCGGACATGGACTATGGCAAGCTCACGGTGTATCCGGGCAATTACGACGATTACATGGAAGCCTCCACCCTAGCCCGTAGCCAGCAATCACGAGATAACGCCAAGGCAAAGCAGCAGATTTCCGATTTGCAGGAGTTCGTGCGCCGCTTCTCTGCTAACGCCTCAAAAGCAAGACAGGCCACTTCGCGTGCCAAGCAGATAGAAAAAATCAAGGTAGAAGACATCAAGCCTTCCAGCCGTCAGTATCCCTTCATTCGCTTTGAGTATGACGAGCGTGAAAAGCTACATAGGCAGGCAGTCGAAGTGACCAAGCTCACCAAAGGCTACGATCGCAAATTATTTTCCAACTTGGATTTACGCATCGAAGCCGGAGAGCGCATCGCCATCATTGGCGAAAACGGTATCGGCAAAACCACACTGTTGCGCTGCTTGGCCGATGATTTAGCTCCTGATCACGGAACGGTCAAATGGGCAGAAAAAGCCACTATTGGTTATTTCGCCCAAGACCATGCGGCAGATTTTGAGGCAGACAATACTTTAGCCGAATGGATGCAGCAGTGGACACGCGCTACAGACGACGACCAAGTGCTACGCAGCATGTTGGGGCGTTTGCTATTCTCTGGAGATGACATCAAAAAGCCCGTGCGCGTACTATCGGGCGGCGAGAAAGGCCGCATGTTGTTCGGTAAGTTGATGCTGGCAAAAACCAACGTGCTGTTGATGGATGAACCCACCAACCACATGGATATGGAGTCCATAGAATCGCTAAATACCGCATTGGAAAAATACAAAGGCACGCTGATATTCGTCAGCCATGACCGCGAATTTGTCGCCTCGCTTGCGACGCGCGTACTAGAAATTCGTGAAGATAAGGTAATAGATTACAGCGGAAATTACGAAGAGTACTTAGCCAGTCAGCTTGAATCCTAATAATCAGAGCTACGGCCAGTAGAGTAGCCTTGTGGCAAATCTTCCTGATCCTGACCGCAATCCTGACAGTGATGATCCTCCATGGTTGGAGAATAGATCAAATTGGTGCTACCGCAGAAACGGCAATGCAGCACCTGAGCGGTTTCCTTGAGCTTGGCATCATGATGTTCATGCGCCACTTTGCTGCTTCCTAACGCGTATTTGTTATCCATGATCCCCTCCATAGTTAACTCGCTATGAGGTGAATACATTAGCAGAATTTTCAGTGAAAAACATGACACTTATGTATCCACTATTAATAACGAAATGTCTGCTACGATAAACGTAAGTTCTCTCAACTATTCTGGAGATCAAGCCCATGTTTATGCTCTATGGAATTCCCGGTCAAACGTATGTAGGCAAGATGGAAAGTCTGAACCGTGTTGAAGCGCTTTCACGCACTTCAGCCGTCCGTAAGGTGATGCCCAAAAGTACCGAGTTTGATGTTGAGCTAGCCCATAACTACAAACCGCATGAAGATGCCATCAAGGCCTATAAAGCGCTGGTACAGCCCGATGTCGAACGTGGTCCGCTATACCATGCATATCAGATCATGAGCCGCAAGGTCATCACGCTACAGGATGACGATGATGTGGCAGCGGCATGGCAAATATTCCGCACCCACCGCATCCATGAGGCTCCCGTTCTGAACACAGAACAGAAACTTGTGGGAATCGTCAGTGAAAGAGACTTACTCACCACCATTGATATCAAGGATGGAAAAGTAATAGATTCCATGCATAAAAAGGTGCGCGATGTGATGATTACGCCCGTGGTGGCTGCCGAGCCAGTAACCGATATACGCAGAATCGCCACGGTCATGATGGAACACGGTGTGGATGGGGTTCCGATCGTCAATGATGGCCATGAGCTGGTTGGTTTTATCTCGCGCACCGACATTTTACGTTCCGTGGTGACGGACCCGCCATTGAGTTTGTGGCGCTAGATCAAACCAGGTTCGGAATTTTCAAGCGTAGACGCAACCCAGTGAAAAGCTATTTCATTGTCTTCATACTTCTCGTTACCGGGACATGTACATCGCTACATGCTGACGAAACCAAAGCATTCAACCGTCTTACAAAGGCGACCCCTACAGTTGCATGGCCTAAAAAAGCCATCGAAATCGACATCGATTGTGACGGTAAAAAAGATTACGTTTTTTCAGCACAAACCGAAAAATCGGTCTCAGTCGGCGTGGTTCTGGGAAATTCAAAACGAAAACCAGAGTCTTTTACCTTCGATGTAAATCGTGATCGTCAAGATGCGGTTTGTGCGCTGCCCGTCCGAATCGAGCCAGAAGCACAAGACTTTGACCCCACGGAAGACATTGGCGAAATTCCGGGTTTTGTCAGATCAAAAACTTGTCACGCCTTTGCGCTGGTGAATGAGGAATGTGATTCATTTCACTTCTATTGGAATCACAGCACTAAGCTTATCGAATGGTGGAGACTATGAAAGCCCAGTCCTTCATAGCAACCATACTGCTCATGCTGACGACGGTTCCTCTGCTGGCTGCGGATACCATCAAGATAGGTTCCGAAATCAAGAAAACTATCGGGACGTTGATTGAGATGCAAGCCGGGGATGTGGCTTGCTATCTCACACTCAAAGATGACCAAAACGTAGAATTTCGTGAGATGGCAGGTTTTGAAATCTGCGAGCAACAGAACCTTATCAACAAGCGTTTAACGCTCCGCTATGACCCAGTAGAAATACTTGCCGACGTGTGTCAGGGTAACCCCGATTGTGAGTTTTCCAAATTAGAGCTATTGGTTACCGAGGTACAGGTTATTGACGCAAAAACTGAGGAATCGGCCGTAACCGCAGATGATGTTGGACCAGATGGCCTGAATTCCAAAGAACTTACTGTGTTCTTGAAGGCATTACAATCCGCCGTCAAAACAGGAAAGCCCGCCGATGTTGCGCACTATGTCAGCTTTCCCCTGCGAGTAAATTACAACAACGGCGGACATCGTAACGTGACAAAAGCCCAGTTTGCGCGGGCTTACAACAAGATATTTACGTCTAAAATCAAGGCCGCACTCATGGCGCAACAGCCTGCCGAGTTATTTCGTAGTTGGCGTGGGGCAATGGTTGGCGACGGCGAGCTGTGGTTTTCCGGTATTTGTGCGAAACAAGGATGTACAAAATACGAGATACTTGTTATTGCTGTGAATCTGCCAAGCATCACCAAGTAGAATAAGTAGCAAAACAATCGTTCTGACCCTATTTATTCAAAAACAGATCTATGGAGGGAAGGGTTAAGCTGTCGCGGCAAATGCCAACAATTGCACGAAAAGCTGAATTTTCATATTGGTCGCAGGATTGACTGAGGTGAACTCAATCCCCGAAAAATAGCGATCTCCGTCTTGCTTGGTTTTAACAACTTTGGCATAGATGTCAACTGCTTTAGAGTCAACCAGTGGCAGGTCGAATTCAAGCTTCATGTCGTCAAGCTCTTTCAGCGGGTGACCGGTTTCTATCTGTACGCCCAAAAAGCCGATGTCACGAACGGTTGCATTGATTGATCCGGGCATCACAATTTTATTCTGAATGCGATGGAATAGGCAGGGGAGTTTGACTTCAACACGTTGGCTACGACGGGCTTCCTGGCGCGGCACCTCTAGCCCCAGCGACGGAATCGCGTAAAGTTCTCGCAACATGATGGAATGCGTTTTGCCTTTGACGAACACCTCCATCGGCGAGCTGACTGTGGCAAAGTCGCGACAGTGATCCAGCGTGTTTTCGCTGATCAGAACCTGTCCGCGCAGGCTAAAAGCTTCGATGCGTGAGGCCAGATTGACCTCGTCGCCGATGACCGTGTATTCAGAATAAAAGTGGGAACCAAACTTGCCTGCCATAACGCTGCCAGTGTTGATGCCTATGCCCATGAACAACTCCGGCAAGCCCTCATCTTGGCTCCACTTGTTGAGTTCAACCATCGCGAGTTGCATCTCCACCGCACAGGTCAGTGTACGTTGCACATCATCTGGCCGTTCGACTGGCACGCCGAACAATACCATGATGGAATCCCCCATGAATTTGTCAATGATCCCATGATGTCGGGCGACAATTTCATTCATTTTCCCCAGGTAACGGTTCAACATGGTGATTACCGTAGCAGGTGGCAGCGTGGCGGCAGTAGATGTAAAGCCCCTCAAGTCTGCAAGCATAATGCTCACTTCGTGTTGCACGAAGGAATGTTCTGAATCTATTACGCTTGTTCCACTATCAGCTCCTAGCGCTTTTTGGATAATGGATTCCATCACCAACTCGGCATCGCGGTTGAGCGGCGCGCTGGTCTCGCGTGAAATCAGCGCTTGCAGGTGACGTACTGCTTCTTTACCCGGGTCATCTTTCATATACCGACACCCAATGTGGAGAAAAGCTAGAGATTGGGAGTATCTTTGACCTTGCTTGTGCTGTCAAATGCTGTAACGAGTAGTCATGATGCAATGGCGGAGAGGGAGGGATTCGAACCCTCGATACACTTGCGTGTATGCCTGATTTCGAGTCAGGTACATTCAACCACTCTGCCACCTCTCCCGCTTGCTACAAATCGGTCGCGCATTTTAGCATGAGGCTACGACCCGCACCCTATCTTATGACTGGACAAGGCGAGAGAAGTTAGGGAAACTGGGACCATGTCGCGCCTGCTGATTATTGTACTGTTGACCACGCTGTTAGCCGCTTGCAGTCGGCCTTCCAAACCTTTACCTCCAGCCAGACAGAGCCACCAAATCGTGGTCGTCACTTATAACAGCCCGACCACTTATTACGTCAATGGTAATAGCGACTTTGCCGGGATTGAGTACGATTTAGCCAAGCTTTTTGCCGCAGAATTGAGCAAAAATTCTGACACTCCTTTTAAGGTGAAATTTCTAGTGGTGAATAGTGTGGGAGAAGTCATTCCCACCCTACTAAAAGGTCGCGCCCATATTGCAGCGGCTGGTTTGGAAATCACCCGTCTCCGCAGCCATCTGGTGCGTTTCGGGCCTAGTTACCAGCAAGTACAACCTCAACTGGTGACACATAAAAACATTGCCGATGAACCACATAATTTAAGCGAGATTAACGGCATGTCGTTACAAGTGCCTTCTGGTAGCGGGGTTGCGGAACAACTGGCCGACATCAGTGTAGATATGCCCAGTTTACAATGGCGTGAGGCACCGCAAACTGGCAGTGACGAACTGCTGGAAAAAGTAGCGGAAGGTACGCTAGATACCACCATCGCAGACTCGCACTTAGTGGCGATGGTGCAAAACTATTACCCTGATTTGCAACCCGCTTTCAATGTGGGGGCACCACGCAATCTAGCTTGGGGATTTCCTAAAGATGGCGATCACTGGCTCTACCAACAAGCTGATGCGTTCTTCGACCGTATTCAGAAAGATGGCACTTGGCGTAATTTGCAAGACCGCTACTATGGCCATTCCACACGCTTAAATTCGATGGATGTAAACGGTTTTCTGCAACGTATGGAAACCACTTTGCCGCAATATATTAAACTCATGAAAGAAGCAGAAGCTTCAACCAATATAGATTGGCGACTGCTGGCGGCACTGAGCTATCAAGAATCGCACTGGGATACCTTCAATACCTCGCCCACCAATGTGCGCGGTTTGATGATGCTGACCGAAGACACTGCAGACCGCATGGGTGTGACCAACCGTCTCGATCCCAAGCAAAGCATCATGGCCGGCGGGCGTTACTTATCACTATTAAAAGATGTCATTCCTGGACGTATCGCTGAGCCAGACCGCACCTGGATGGCGCTTGCAGCCTATAACGTAGGCTTGGCGCATTTGGAAGATGCGCGTATTTTGGCGCAGAAAATGAAGCTGAATCCGGACGCTTGGGCTGACGTGAAAAAAACGCTACCGCTACTCAATAAAGTCGAACACTATTCCAATCTGAAATTCGGTTTTGCGCGTGGCGGGGCGGCGGTGATTTTTGTAGACTCGATCCGCACTTATCAGAAAATTCTGGAAAAATACCAAGAAAAGCGCGTGCCACCACCTCCGCCACCATCGCCAACATGGCTGCCAAAATTCAATCTGGCATGGCTGGGAATTCAAACAAGCGAAACCCCTTGAGACTAAGTTGGGGGCTTGGATTGCGCGTCAAGTTTTTTCTCTATACTGTCCAGCCGCGCAGAAATCTTTTTGAGTAGTTTTTCCGCGGTCTTTTCTTCTTCTTCCATCTTTTCAACCTCACTACCGATTAAAAAGGCTGACAAACTCGCCGTCATCAACGACACCAACACGATGCCCAGAAAAATCAAGAAAGCGCCAAAAAGTCGTGCCGAACCATTGGTAGGCACGATATCGCCATAGCCTGTATGTGAAACCGTGACCCACGCCCACCACATACCATCCCATATCGTGCCCATTTTAGGGTCTAGCCGGGTGACGATAATACCCGCCAGCACCACCACCACAAACGACGTCAACAGTATGGTGCCGACCCGACCTTTGGATAAGAATTCACGCAAGCGTCTGGAGAGCCTTACCAGCAAATAGGCCATCAATACCAAACGCAAGTTACGCAGGGCACCGATTATGGGGGATTCGACCAGATGCAGTGGCGCACCCGCCACGATAATAATCAAGTTCATCCAGTTATTGGCTAAGTAGCGACTGCGATTGTTGACCAACAAAGACATCAAGGCGGTTTCAAATACAAACACCAACCAAATAATCCAGTCAAACAGATACACCGTTTCAATATCGATAGCCTTAATTTCATCCAGATACCACTGGATAGGAACCCACAACGCCACAAGCAGAATAGGCCATTCCAAACGCCGTCCCCAAGTGACTGCGCTGTGATTTTCGCTGGGATCAACCCCGTTAATACCCAGCAATTTGGCAATTTTTACGGCCATCTTCTAGCTTGCCTTTAGTTGTTCTAGACCCTTCATGTAGGGTCGCAAAATTTCAGGAATAGTCACGCTGCCATCAGCATTCTGATAGTTCTCTAAGACGGCCACCAAAGTACGCCCCACGGCTAAACCGGAGCCATTCAGTGTATGCAGTAATTCTGGCTTGCCTGCTTCATTACGGAAGCGTGCCTGCATGCGCCGTGCCTGAAACGCCTCGCAATTGGAGACGGAAGAGATTTCGCGATAGGTATTTTGCGCTGGCAACCACACCTCCAAATCGTAGGTCTTGGCCGCGCCAAAGCCCATGTCACCAGTGCACAACGACACCACGCGATAAGGTAAACGCAGCTTTTGCAGGATGGCTTCTGCGTGACCAACCATTTCTTCCAGTGCAGCGTAACTCTTCTCCGGATGCACGATTTGCACCATCTCCACCTTGTCGAACTGGTGCTGGCGGATCATGCCCTTGGTGTCCTTACCGTAGGACCCCGCCTCTGAACGGAAGCATGGTGTGTGTGCGGTGAGTTTGATTGGCAGGCTTTCCAGCGGGACGATTTCATCGCGCACGATGTTGGTTAAGGTCACTTCAGAAGTAGGAATGAGATAGAGCTTGCTTTCATTGTGATCCAGCGAAAATAAATCTTCCTCGAATTTAGGTAACTGTCCAGTCCCACGCAAGGTTTCGGCATTCACCATATAGGGCGTATAGCACTCGATATAGCTATGCTCCTCGGTTTGCGTATCCAACATGAACTGCGCAAGCGCACGATGTAGCTTAGCGATCTGTCCACGCATAAAAGTAAATCGTGCGCCAGAAAGCTTGGCACCCGTATCAAAATCCAGACCCAGCGGCGCGCCGACATCGGTATGATCCTTGATCTCGAAATCAAAGCTGCGTGGCGTACCCCACTTGCGCACCTCAATGTTGTCGGCTTCGGACTTACCAACAGGCACGCTCTCATGCGGCAAATTGGGGATGTTCTGCAGAAAAGCCTGCATCTGCGACTGGATGACCGCCAGTTGTTCTTCCGCAGCTTTCAGTTCATCGCCCAGCGTCGCTACTTCAGCCAGGATCGCGGAAGTATCCTCACCCTTGGATTTGGCGATACCGATCTGCTTGGAAGTATTGTTGCGCTTGGCTTGCAAATCCTGAGTACGCGTCTGCACCTCTTTACGTTGCGCTTCCAGTTCGGCGAATGATGCCTTATCAAACGCATAGTTACGGCTTGCCAAACGTTGCGCGGCAGCGTCCAGATCATTCCTGAGGTATTGAATATCGAGCAATTGGTAACTCCGAGGTTATTGAATTATTTTCCAGCTTTTTTTCTGTGATAATTTTGATCTAGCTCACGCAAATGCGCCAACTTTTCGCCTATTTTACCTTCCAGACCGCGCGGTGTGGGCTGATAAAACTTCACTTTTGGCATATCGTCGGGGAAATAGTCCACACCTGCGGCATAGGCTTCCGGTTCATCATGGGCATAGCGGTATTCTTTGCCATAATCCAGATTCTTCATCAGCTTGGTCGGTGCGTTGCGTAGGTGCAACGGCACTGGCCGTGACTGATCTTGCGCCACAAAGGCCTTAGCCTGGTTATAGGCCATGTAGGCAGCGTTACTCTTGGCCGCCACCGCCATGTACAACACCGCATTGCACAGCGCCAACTCACCTTCAGGCGAACCTAAGCGCTCATAGATTTCACAGGCTTCCACCGCCATGGTCTGCGCACGAGGATCGGCCAAGCCGATATCTTCTATCGCCATACGCACGATGCGCCGCCCCATATACAGCGGATCAGCGCCGCCATCCAGCATACGCATGAGCCAATACAGCGCCGCATCCGGGTTGGAACCGCGCACGGATTTATGCAACGCAGAAATCTGGTCATAAAACGCATCGCCGCCCTTATCGAAACGGCGCAGCTTGCTGGACAGGGTACTTTCCAGAAATTTCACATCGATATGCTTGATACCCGCAGACTCGGCGGCGTTGAACAGTTGTTCCAGAAAATTGAATAAACGCCGCGCATCGCCATCGGCGTAATCCAACACCTGCTCGCGCACCTCGGCATCCACCTGCAAGCCATTTTGCAAAGTCAAAGCACGGTCGAATAACAGGCCTAATTCATCCGCAGAGAGCGGTTGCAACACAAATACCTGTGCGCGACTGAGTAACGCAGAATTAACCTCGAAGGAAGGGTTCTCGGTAGTGGCTCCGATGAAAGTCAGTAGCCCGCTTTCCACAAAAGGCAAAAAAGCGTCCTGCTGGCTTTTGTTGAATCTATGCACCTCGTCCACGAACATGATGGTGCGACGGCCTGATTGCTGCAGACTATGTTGGGCTCGCTCCACCGCTTCACGAATGTCTTTTACGCCGGAAAGTACGGCGGACAAGGGGATGAACTCGGCATCCACCGCACCCGCCACCAGCCTTGCCAATGTGGTTTTACCCACCCCGGGCGGTCCCCATAGAATCATCGAGGGCAACTTACCCGACGCAAATGCCAGCCGCAGCGGCTTTCCTTCGCCCAACAAGTGACTTTGCCCCACCACTCCATCCAGCGTAGCAGGCCGCAAGCGCTCTGCTAATGGCGCATGAGGGGCAACGGGGGCGAACAACTCACTCACTTGGCCGCGAGCTCCTCTATACGTGCAGTGACACTAGCAATCAAAGCGTCTTGAGTGAAGTCTTTGTGACTATCAGCGAAATGCCGTGCCCTTGCCTTGAACTCAGGTGTTTGTAATATGCGCTGCAATACGGGCAACAATTCCGGCGCGGGGGCTTCCAAATTTACCAGTAAGCCAGCACCCATATCATGCACGCTCTTGGCTAACAAAAACTGCTCCAAATGGTTGGGAAACATCAATAAGGGTACTCCCGCCATCAACATGCCGGCAGTGGTGCCGTGTCCGGCGTGGCATATGGCTAAATCACAGGTTTCTATCAAACCCAGAAACTTGATGGGCTGGTTATAAATGCGTACCGCTTCCGTTTCGCTAGCTTTAAGCAAATTGGCAGAAATCCCCGGCGCGCAAATCAGTGCTTGTGCGCCGCTTTGTTTGATAGCCTCCAGCAAGGCAGGGAAGTCGCGGTGCGACGGCTCCAGATAAACCAGTACACGCTTCGCATCACCATCTTTCCAAACAACCTCCTGCCCCATTTGTGTGTCGTACACTGCACCCCAATAGCGCGTCTGGGCGCGGTTAGGATAGTGATCCAACTCCGGCAGAGTACATAAGAACTGTTCCTGCACATTGAACAATTCGCTAACGCTAGCCATTGCCGGCTTGCCACTAGCCTGCAAAACCGTATTCATCGTATTTAGCACTACAGCATCGCCGCTATTCAAGCGTTCCGCTGGCACATTCACCCAATAACGCATATTGGGAGTGGGTGACACTCTGGGTGGAATGCTGAATCCTGTACCTAAACTTGCAGCAGACAGGTCCAAGCAACGAGCAGCCAACAATGCAGTAGGCGCATGACTGGCCACCACCACGTCAGTTTTAAATAATGTCATCAAACTGCGCCATGCGCTCACCACCCCAGCCAAGCTTTGTGCATCGTGATAGCCAAAACGCAACAGAATTTCGGCGTAATTCAAAGGTGGCTCCGGCAATCCCTGTACTGTAGGCAACCAAATGGGTGCCTGCATAAACGAGATTTCGCCGTCGGTCATCATGCGCGGCGCATGGTGCAGTTCACGGACCACCAACACCACCTCATGGCCACGCGATTTCAACTCACGCGCGAACGGCATGAACTGCGAAATATAGCCGTAATTGGCCCCCATCTCCCAAGCGAAAACGATACGGCTCACTTCTTTCCCCGATCTTTGAAATTAACTCAAGTTTGACGAAGTTTAATCCGGTCCGATTCGCTATCATACCAGCGACAAATTTCGAATAATTTTCCAAGACTGTTGTAAAAATAACACACATCTCATGCAGAATTCTAGGTAAATTGTTTAACCAATTGATTAATAATGACAGTTGCTCTTTACCTCCAATATAAAAACACTTGACTTCGCCCCTTTCAACCTAGGATAATCCAGCATAATTGTTATGCCTGAATATTTTCTGGAGCCCTTATGCACTTGCTGCGACTACGCCCCCTACTGATTGCAAGCTCTTCCATCCTTTTGGCTCTCTCTGCAAGCCCGATACTGGCTGCAGAACCGGCAGCAGAAGCCGTTCCTGAAATACAAGTACCCCCAGCACCAAAATTCGATATTTCAGAGTTCAAGATAGAAGGCAACACCCTGATCTCTACTGAAGAACTACAAGCATTGGTGCAACCCCACACCGGCAAGCAAAAGGACTTTGGTGATGTGCAGCAAGCGCTGGAAGCAGTGCAAGATGCATACATCGACCTTGGCTACAATGCGGTACGCGTTAACTTACCAGAGCAGGAACTGGAACAAGGGGTTATATCGCTCAAGGTCATTGAGCAAAAAATCAGCAGCATCAAAGTAGAAGGCAATACGGTTTACAGCACAGAAAACGCTCTGAGCGCTGTGCCTTCACTCAAAGAAGGCGAAAGTCCCAACATCAAGAAAATCGGTAGTACTCTTAAAATAGCCAACGAAAACCCGACCAAGCAAACTGCAGTTCTATTTACCGATAGCGAAACCCAAGAAAACACCGTTGAAGCCTTGGTCAAGGTGATAGACGAAAAAGCATGGAAGGCCTTTATCACCCTAGACAACACCGGCACTCGTGAAAGCGGTCACGGGCGTGTAAGCTTTGGTTACCAGAACTTCAATATGTTCGGCACTGACCAGCGCCTCACTGCGCAATACATCACCACGCCGCACTATCCGCAACATTTTTTCGATGCTGACCATGACGTGCAAATTTTTGCCTTGGCCTACACCATTCCGCTCTACACCTTGGGTTACACGGGCGCTGCTGCTGGCGACAGCATAGACTTGATCGGATCGTACTCTAACACCACTTCCTCCAGCCCGACCAATGTGGCTTTCCTGGGCGCGATTAGCGGCAATGGCTTGGTGTTAGGTTTGCATTACAACCATCCATTGCCCAAGTTGAAAGACTATGAGCAGAAAATCACTTTCACCTTTGACAATCGCGACACGCGTCCTCCAAGCTCTTCAGCATTGGGACCGCTGACTACTGGTGTTAGCACCACTCCACTAGGCTTGACTTACACCTCAACTTGGTCGCCCGAAGGGCAACAGTTATCGCTCAGCGCTTCTGGAGTAGTAAACTGGGCTGGTTTTGACAAAAACGGCCACAACGATGCTTTTGTTCCATTCTTGGCGGATAGCGACTTCACCAAATTCAATTTGAACTTGGATTACCTGCGTCAACTACCTATGGATTGGCAACTCCACGCAGTGTTCAACCTGCAACACACCGACGACCATCTGGTATCAATTGAGCAATTCCGTGCTGGTGGCGCTGATACGGTGCGTGGCTTTCACGAAAGTGCAGCCTCAGCCGACAAAGGCTATCGCGCGACTCTGGAAGCCATCACCCCAGATGTGGGCAAGAAAATTAGTGAAAACCTCTCTCTGCGCGGCGTGCTTTTTATAGACCGCGCATACCTCTCCAATAATGATGACACCACAGGTGTCAACGATGGCACCAAATTCTCTATTGGTAGTTTAGGTGCTGGCTTACGTTTAAGCTATGGCAAACACGTTGTTGGCCGCGTAGATTTGGCTAACGTCCTTTCAGGGGACAAGGACGCTGGTGGCACTCAAGCGAGTGGCGACAAATACGTCCATGGCAGTATCGGTTATACGTGGTAATAAATCACCTAAGTCGCGGTAATAAATCACAGTTTAACTACTCAATTCACGGTATCTTTAGCCGTAATCGGAATACAAGTGTGACAAGCAAAATTTGTTAAGGAGCTTCAACATGAATACTCAAGCCAACACTAAAACCAAGACACATTCAGGCACCAACTTACGCCAGAAGGTCTTGCACATTGCGGTGGCCTCCTGCTTTTCAGTCGTGCCGGGCTACGCCCTAGCGCAAGGTGCCACCGCCGTGGCTACTAGCGGTACAGTGTCACAATCCGTCAACGGCAACACCCTCACCGTCAACACCAGCAACAACGCCATCCTGAAATGGCCGAGCTTCAACATCCTGAACGGTGAAACGGTACGCTTCAATATCGCCAATGCGGGTGCCGTGTTAAATCGCGTCAGTGCCAATGGTGGTATGTCACAGATTCTAGGTACCCTCTCCTCTAATGGTAAAGTTTTCCTCATTAACCCTGCTGGGGTGATGATTGGTGCAGGTGCAAAAATTAATACCGCAGGCTTTGTGGCCTCCAGCCTGAACATGATGGATGCTGATTTCAAGAATGGCAAGATGCGCTTCAATGCTGACACCCTTTCTGCAGGGAAAGTCACCAATGCTGGGCAAATTGCCACCCCCAACGGTGGCTTTGTCTATCTAATTGCTCCGCAAGTAGAAAACAGCGGCGTAATTTCCACACCTTCCGGCGAGGCGATTCTGGCCGCCGGACATTCGGTTGAACTGGTAGATTCCTCCGACCCATCCATGCGCGTCAAAGTCAGCGCCCAAAGCCAAGACGTGAGTCTGTCGCAAATGGTAGTGAACAACGGCGGCAACATCTTCTCTGTGTTGAATAGCGGCAAGGTTTCCGCCAACACTGCAGTAGTTGGCAAAAATGGCAAGATACAGTTCCGCTCCGCAGATAAACTGGAAACCACCGCGACTTCTGTCATCGAAGTCAAGGGTACCAAAACTCTGGATGGTGGCCATTTCCGTGGCTTTGCCGATGGTAGTGGCTCTTATAAAGGTAGCATCAATGCCTCTGGCCGTAACGGTGGCTTTATTGAAACTTCGGCCGCCTTTCTGGACATCGCCGGCATCTCTGTTCGTGGCAACGCATTGAGCAGCTCTGGACATGGTGGCAAGTGGTTGCTGGATCCTTATAACTTCACCATCCATGCAACCGAAGCAAGCCATATCAATGATGCATTGAATATTGGTGGTGTGGATGTGACGATTGATACCGGTTCGGGTACTTTCTCGGCGGGATGTTGTTATGGTGGCGGCTCAGGAACCCTCGGCCTTGGCAACATCACCCTTGCAGCGGATGCGCACATCCTTAAGAACGCAAGTGGCAGTAACAACCTTAATTTAGATGCCGATAACAGAATCGATATTCTGGGAACCATAGACGACACTGCGGCAAACCACCTCACCGTGAACATGCACGCAGGTCAGAATCGCGGATACGGCGGCACTACCCTGTTACCCGGCGTGTTCTTTGCTGCGTCCAGCGTGGTGAACGTGCATGGTGATGTGAATATCGAAACCAATAGTGGCAATGTCGTGTTCAATGGTGCGCATATTACGGCGTATCAAATTGACGTATTTAACCATAATGGAAATATTCTGGGCACAGGCGACCACCTGCTCACGGGTACCAACAGCGTAGTGCTGAATGCCGATAGTAATGGTAATGTTGGAACGGATTCAAATGCACTCCGTGTTGATACCCCATTCCTTGATGTAGGCCTATCCTCAAGTACTGAAGATGCGTTTGTGATTGATACAGGCGTATTGGACTCAGCTGAAATCAAAGTGAACAATTTCGTCGACCTCGACCTTTCTGCCGGAGTAGCAGCTTATGGAGGCATAGAAATCACCGCTCAAGACGCATTAGTACACAGTGCTGGCAATCTGGTACTAGATGACTTCACGATAGACTTCTACGGCGGCGCTAGCAGCGAATTTGTCGTGGCGGCACCCAATATCAGTATGGATAACAGTTCACACATACGGGATTATTATGGTGCGAGCTTCTTGGGGATTTTTGCCCAGAATCTCACCCTGGATAACAATAGTTATATATATGGCAAAGACGTTGCCATCAACTACGTCAAGGATCTCACCGAGGTGGGCAACTCTGCGACCGACGTGGCCACTTTCCTCACCTTCGCCAAGAATGGCAGCGTCAATATCAATGCCAATAGCTATATTGAGGGCGACAGAATAGGCATTATCACCGGCGATCTCAACATCAATGCAGCTGGCTATGGCAGTAGCAAGATCATAGCTAACGACACGGTGGATTTTCTGGTAGCCCGTGACATGACGATCAACGGAAGTGACAGTGGTTCCGGCCACGCTTACCTACAGGTCGGCGACGAGGCCTTCCTTACTATCGGCGGACAGTTGAAATTGAACTCCGGCGCTGGCTATGGGGGCGCAGCTTTTGTTGATGTAAACAGCCAAGCCACTCTGTTCATGGATTTTGTTCGCTCGACCCCTGCACAAGATGGCATCCTGATTGACGGTGTCCTGAGAGACGGCAGTGCAGGGAGCCCGTTCCAGTCTGCGTTAAACTCAAGCACTGGCCTGTTTGTAATGAGTGATCCGGGTGTCATTGGTGAAAATACCTTTGTGCAGTACCACCTTGTGCCAACCAAAGATGCGGCGAAAAAGGCAACTACCGATACCGCCAAGAATCTGGACAAGGCCTTCTCCGACCCAATCGCCTCAACAGCTGCCGCCGCTAACTTCTTTGGCGGTGAGGATGAAGAATCCGATGACGATGGCAAAGGTGGTAAAAAAGACAAGAAAGATCCACCCAAACAGTGTAGTTAATTCAATAACAACACCAGAATCTGTTATTAAAGGAAACACATGATGAAAACATATGCCTCTATAGCAACATTGACCGCTCTCTTGCTGAGCTTGGTTGCCCCGCAACTGGCGAATGCAGCAGGTGCCGCGGTGATAAAAAACCTGAGTGGCGCAGTATCTGCACAACGCGCGGATGGTAGTGTGCGCGCCTTAGGCAAGAACTCCGAGCTAGAGGTGGGCGAAGTGATCACCACCGCTAAAGGCAGCTATGCCAGCGTCAAGTTCACCGATGGCGGCGAGTTGACTTTACAACCGGACACCACCGTCAAGATAGACCAATATGGCTTTGATGAAGCCAAGCCAAAGGAAGACAGCTTGGTATTCAGTCTAGTCAAGGGTGGTTTGCGCAGCATCACCGGCCTAGTGGGCAAGCGCGGCAACCGCGATGCCTACAAGCTCAACACCGAGACCGCCACCATCGGTATCCGAGGCACAGACTATCGGGCCGCCTACTGCAATGGTAACTGTGGAAAAAACACTAACGGCTTGTACTTGAGCGTCATCAGCGGCATCATCAATGCCAAGAATGCCGCGGGCGATGTGGATTTTTCCGCTGGAACGTTCGGTTTCGTCTCTTCCAAGACGATACTGCCGGTCAACCTGCCAAACAAACCAGGTGGTGTTCCCGGTGTTGGTGATAAAGACAAGGGCAAGGGTGACACCAGCGGTTCTGGCTGCTATACCAGCGGAGCTTAGTACCTTCGGTAAAATATAAAAAAGGGGCTTGAAGCCCCTTTTTTATTGCGTATTAATTATCTAATCCTAGTCCCCTACCACATCAACCCCGGCGGGCGGTTTGAAATTGAATAACTTGGGTGACAGCTTGGGGTTGCGTTCCAGATTGATAAACTCCACCACCGTGGTTTGGTTGAAATTGTCGTGCAGTTCCATCTCGGCCAGTTGCTCACCCTTGAAGCCCAGCAAGACCTTTTCAAATCCACCGTCCTTATCTTTGGGGGTTGCTTCTACCCATTCCAGATCATTTTGCTTGCCAATGTCTTTGAGGTCAAAAATCTTCTCGACCTCAAGATTACCTGCCAGCAATGCCGCCGGGCTGGAACCTAGAATCTTGTCCAGGGTACGTACCGTGACTTGACTCAACTCAGGGTCGTACAGCCATACTTTTTTTCCGTCTCCAATAATCAACTGTACATAGGGCTTCTGGTAATCCCAGCGAAACCTGCCAGGGCGCAACAACTGCATCACCCCGCTCACCTCCTGCACCTTGCGCCCGCTCTTATCCAATACTGTCTGTTTGAACTGTGCCTTCATGGCGGGAGTGGATTGGTAGAAAGCCTTGAGACGCTGCACAGGGTCGGCGTGAGCCTGACCAACAAACAACAAACTTATCACCAGTAATTTTCTAAACATCATTATTCTGCTGGGGAATTGACCAGCACTTCGCGATTACCATTGGACTGCATGGCAGATACCAGCCCCGCACGTTCCATGTCTTCTATCAGCCGTGCTGCGCGGTTGTAGCCTATGCGTAGGTGACGTTGCACCGATGAGATAGAAGCGCGGCGTGACTTCATCACGATGGCAACAGCTTCGTCGTATAGCGGGTCGGCTTCACCGCCACTCTCCAGTGCCTCGCCACCTTCACTGCCCTCTTCCGCACCAGTCAATATGCCTTCGATATAGTTGGGTTCACCAGCTTGCGCCTTGAGGTATTCCACCACGCGATGCACTTCGCTGTCACTCACAAATGCACCGTGTACGCGCGTAGGGTAGCCACCACCCGGAGGCTGGTACAGCATATCCCCTTGACCAAGCAAGGCTTCTGCCCCCATTTGGTCGAGGATGGTGCGCGAATCTATCTTGCTAGAAACCTGAAAAGCGATTCTGGTTGGAATGTTTGCCTTGATCAAGCCAGTAATTACGTCTACCGAAGGACGCTGGGTAGCGAGAATAAGGTGGATACCCGCCGCACGCGCTTTTTGCGCTAGGCGTGCGATAAGTTCTTCCACCTTTTTACCCACCACCATCATCATGTCGGCGAGTTCGTCTATCACCACGACTATCATGGGCAAGTCTTCCAGTGGTTCCGGATTGTCTGGCGTGAGCGAAAACGGGTTGGTCCATGGAGTGCCACTCTTGCGTGCTTCGCGTACTTTTTGGTTGTACCCGGCCAAATTCCTCACGCCCAAGGTGGACATCAGCTTGTAGCGCTTTTCCATCTCCGCGACACACCAGTTGAGTGCATTAGCGGCTTGGCGCATATCGGTCACCACTGGTGCAAGCAGGTGTGGGATACCTTCATATACCGAGAGTTCCAACATTTTGGGATCTACTAGAATCAACCTGACCTGACTAGCGTCGGCTTTGTATAACAGGCTCAGGATCATGGCATTGATGGCGACAGACTTGCCCGACCCCGTCGTTCCCGCCACCAGCACATGCGGCATTTTGGCAAGGTCAGCCACCGAAGAATTGCCGGAGATATCCTTACCCAGCGCCATGGTCAGCGGCGAGTGCATATCGGCATAGGCTTGGCTACCCAGAATCTCGGACAGGCTTACGGTTTGGCGTTTGGGATTAGGAATCTCCAGCGCCATGCAACTTTTACCGGGAATGGTCTCCACCACGCGCACGCTGGTCACCGACAGTGCGCGCGCTAAATCTTTGGCCAGATTGGTAATCTGGCTGCCCTTGACGCCCGCCGCCGGTTCAAACTCGTAGCGCGTAATCACTGGGCCAGGTAGCGCGGCGAGAACCTTCACTTCGATGTTGAAGTCCATCAGCTTGCGTTCTATCAGGCGTGATGTAAATTCCAGCGTCTCTTCACTCAGCACTTCCACGACGGTTTGTGGTTTATCTAGCAGGTGCAGCGGTGGCAAAGGCGAGTCTGGTAAGGTATCAAATAGAGGATTTTGCCGCTCTTTGTCTATACGATCACTCTTGGGAACTTCCAACACTGGCGCTGCGATTACCACCGGCGGCCGGTCTTCCACGCGTTTACGTTCTTCTTCCACAAACTCTTCACGTTGCTGCTCGGCCATCTGGCCCAGCTTGCGATCCTGCCAGTCCTGCCAACTATTTTTGATGAAGAAATACGTCCATTCCAAGCCACCACCCAGCTTCTCAACGATGGTGAGCCAAGACACACCAGTAAACAAACTAAAGCCGACGGCGAAAGCCAGCAATAAACCCAAAGTGCCACCAGCAAATCCCAACATCTGCAATACGCCGCCATCTACGACCTCACCCAGCATACCGCCCGGCGCTAATGGCAGCGCCGCATGCAAACTCTTTAGGTGTGAGGCTTCCAATGCTGATGAAGAGGCTAGCAGCAGCGCAAAACCGCACCAATGGAAAAATGCCATCGGCTTATCCACTATGCTCACATTTTCCAGGCTCTTGTATGCCCACCACGCGCTCATCAGCACCATAGTAACTAACCACCAAGCCGAGAGACCGAAGAGGTAAAGCAGAATATCGGATGCATATGCCCCCAATATCCCTCCAAAATTGTGGATGGCCGTGTTATCGCTACTGTGCGACCAGCCGGGATCAGCAGGATTGAATGTATATAGAATAGCCGCTAAGAACAAGGCCGCAGCCACTTGCGCCAACCATTTAGACTCTCGCAGCAGCTTGGCTGAGCGCTCTGTGTTGCGAGTATTCGTCGTCGTGGCAGGTGTTTTGTTGAAAAACATATTGATGTTGGGTTTTGCCTAAACTTTAATTAACAAAATTCACCCCAATTATATCAGTGCTGTCGCCATCGCTGTCTGACAGGATGGTGCCTTTCGGTTAAAATTCAGCGCTTATTCAGCATAACCATTTGGAGAATTGCATGCCCACCCGACACGCCCGCTTACTTATTCTTGGCTCCGGCCCCGCGGGCTATTCCTCCGCCGTCTATGCAGCACGCGCCAACCTTAAACCGGTGTTGATAACCGGTATCGCGCAAGGTGGCCAACTCATGACTACCACCGACGTAGACAACTGGCCTGCGGATGCTGATGGCGTGCAAGGACCAGAATTGATGGCCCGATTTCAGGCGCATGCCGAACGCTTTAACACCGAACTTATTTTCGACCATATTCACACCGCGAATTTACGCGAGAAACCAATACGGCTGATTGGCGACAATGGCGAATACACTTGCGACGCACTCATTATCGCCACCGGAGCATCGGCTAAATATCTGGGGCTTCCATCAGAAGAGACTTTCGCAGGTAAGGGTGTATCTGCTTGTGCCACTTGCGATGGTTTCTTTTACAAGAATCAAGAAGTCGCGGTAATCGGCGGCGGCAATACTGCAGTGGAAGAAGCACTATACTTGGCAAATATCGCAAGTAAAGTCACTCTGGTACACCGCCGCGATAAATTCAAAGCTGAGGCCATCATGATAGACAAATTAATGGACAAGGTCGCAGCTGGGAAAATTGCGCTGGAATTGAATTCCACACTAGATGAAGTACTGGGTGACGCCAGCGGCGTAACAGGAATGCGCGTGAAAAACGTCCAAACTGGTAAAACTAAAGACATTCCTCTCGCGGGTGTATTCATCGCTATCGGTCACAAACCAAATACCGACTTGTTCGTAGGTCAACTGGAGATGGAGGGCGGCTATATCATCACTCAGGCTGGACGTGCTGGCAACGCTACAGCCACCAGCATTCCCGGTGTGTTTGCCGCAGGTGACGTGCAAGATCACATTTATCGCCAAGCAGTGACTAGCGCGGGAACCGGCTGCATGGCTGCGCTGGACGCTGAGCGCTATTTGGACAATCTAGGCTGATCTGTCGTGGCGGACGATGAAACCGCGCTCTTCCGTGAAGCGGTCAAAGATGCCAAACCACTAAAGTCCACGAGGGTACTACTGCGCCCTAAGCCACCACGTCCTATTCCACGCCAATCTATACGCGACGAGCAGCAGGCACTCAAAGACTCACTGTCTGATACCTACTACCCCGCGGATGAGATAGAAAGCGGCGAGGAGTTGCTCTACCTGCGCGAGGGACACTCCCCCGATATTTTGAAGAAACTGCGCCGTGGACACTGGGTGACACAAGCCGAGCTTGATTTGCACGGCATGCAGGTAGAGGAAGCACGTAGCTATACCGCGCAGTTCTTGAGTGAATGCAAGCGTAAAGGCGTGCGCTGTGTACGTATCATTCATGGCAAAGGTTTGGGCTCGAAAAATCGCGAACCTGTATTAAAAAATAAGCTGCGCGGCTGGTTGATACAGCGCGACGAAATCATCGCCTATTGCCAAGCGCGACGCGTGGATGGCGGTGGAGGTGCAGTATTGGTGTTACTTAAAGCTGCTTAAACCCAGCCACGAATTCACTTATCAGGCACACTGCTTCTGCCGCAATTCCCTCACCGCGACCCGTAAAACCTAGACGTTCAGTAGTAGTAGCCTTAACGTTAACGCACGACACATCCAGGCCTACATCTGCCGCAATAATGGTGCGCATCTTGGCAATGTGTGGTGCCAATTTAGGTGCTTCAGCAACGACAGTAGCGTCTATATTGCTTGCTTTGAAGCCTTTTTGTTTCAGTAGACTCGCCACGTGGCGCAACAACTCTCGGCTATTGATGTCCTTGTAACGTGCGTCGGTATTGGGGAAATGTTTGCCGATGTCGCCCAAGGCTGCCGCACCCAATAACGCATCACAAATCGCGTGCAGCAGCACGTCAGCGTCAGAATGGCCATCCAAGCCTTTATCGAACGGGATTTCCACACCACCTATGACGCATTTGCGTCCAGCAACCAGCGCGTGTACGTCAAAACCGTGGCCGATTCGTATCAATTCATGCTCCTTAAAATAAGTTCTGCTAATGCCAAATCCTGCGGATAGGTAACTTTAAGATTACGTGCGTCACCTGTCACCAATTTAGGTGCAAACCCCAAATGTTCGACCGCCTGTGCTTCGTCAGTGGGTGTGGCCGTGCCTAATGTTTCCAGCGCTTGCGTAAGCAGGCCATAACGGAACATCTGCGGCGTTTGCGCCTGCCACAAGCCATCGCGCGGCACAGTATCGGCTACGCGACCACCGGCATCACCTCGCTTGAGGGTATCAGCTAATGGAAGCGCTAGCAATCCGCCAACTTTGTCCTCAGACAATACTGCAAACAAGTGGTCAAGCATGGCGTGTGTCAAGCAAGGACGAACCGCATCGTGTACGAGTACCCAGTCATCCTGTGCTAGATCAATTGCGTGTAAGGCATTCAATACAGTTGCTGCACGGGTACCACCACCACAGTGCAAAATCCGGCACTTAGGTGGAAGACTAAAGTCCTCATCGTCCGCTGCCAAAACCACCACCACCTCTGTCACTAAGTCGTGTTTGGAAAAAACCTCCAAAGTGTGTTGGATTAGAGGCTTGCCCAGCAAGGGTAGAAACTGTTTGGGGATTGCCCCACCCATACGACTACCACGCCCAGCAGCGGGAATAATGACGACTTTTTTCACCATGCCGAATGATAGCGTATTCGGACTCAAAAATGATTGATGCAATGGCGTTTCAACGCCATAATCACGGTCATGCTATTTTTCCTTTCCGTATTCATCATTGCCTTACTCGGTTTCATTGCGTTCCGCTTCGCAAGACTCACTAAAACCCTACGTACCAGCGAAGAACGCTGGAAATTTGCCCTTGAAGGTGCTGGCGACGGCGTATGGGACTGGGATATAGCAAATGACAAGGTTGAACTTTCACCACGCTACATCGAGATGTACGGATTCACCAACCAAGACGTGAAAAGAGGTATGGTCGCCTGGGTAGAACGCATCCAGCACGACGACAGAGGAAGAGTCAAAGCGGATGTTGATGCTTATCTGACGGGAAAAACCACACACTACATCAACGAACATCGCGTACTGTGCAAGGACGGTCAAGTGAAATGGGCGTTATCGCGCGGCATGGTTGTAAGCCGCGACAAAGACGGCAAACCACTACGCATGATAGGCACTCACGCCGACATTACGGAACGCAAGAACATGGAGGAGAAACTACGTCATTTGGCGCAGTTTGACATGCTCACCCAACTGCCCAATCGCGGGTTGATTGCTGACCGCCTAAAACAAGCAGAAGCGTATGCCAAGCGCGAAAAAGCGCAGTTGGCGCTGATGTTTTTGGATCTTGATAAGTTCAAACCAGTCAATGACACCTTGGGACATGAAGTTGGCGACTTACTGCTCAAGCAAGTCGCACAACGCCTGCAACTCTGCATGCGCGCCTCTGACACAGTGGCCAGAATAGGTGGGGATGAGTTTGTTGTGCTACTACCATTGATAGAAAGCGCGCAGGATGCAACTGTCGTGGCCGAGAAAATTCTGGGGGCGCTTAACCAAGAGTTTCAGATTGGGCCGCACACTATAAACATCTCATCTTCTATTGGTATCGCCATCTACCCCCAACATGGCGACGATGACAAAACGCTGATGATTAATGCAGATACTGCGATGTACTACGCCAAGAAAGAGGGCAGAAATAACGCCCAGATTTACCGCCCTGAGATGGAAGCTCAGGGCTAGCTCTTACTCCTCACCAGAACCAGGGGTCGCACTGATTTTGTGTATGGCTAGATCAGCGCCATTAAATTCATCTTCTATATCCAGACGCAAACCAATCAAAGCCCTAAGCACGCCGTAGACCAGAAAAC
Source organism: Methylophilales bacterium (assembly GCA_021414145.1). Taxonomy (GTDB): domain Bacteria; phylum Pseudomonadota; class Gammaproteobacteria; order Burkholderiales; family Methylophilaceae; genus CAILHX01. Next base: position 23,774 of record JAIOOY010000080.1, read on the forward strand.
CACCTATCAAGGCAATTGTAACTCCCAACAACGTACCCAAAACCTGTGCGCCAATAGCAACTCCACCCAAACCACCTAGGCTTTTCAGGCCAAAGATACCGGCAGCAATACCACCCCACGCGCCACATAGTCCATGCAGTGGCCACACACCCAACACATCGTCTATCTTCCAGCGGTTTTGCACCAAGGTGAACGCCCAAACAAACAATGCACCCGCTATGAGCCCCGTTGCCAACGCACCCAATGGATTCATCACGTCAGAGCCCGCACATATCGCCACCAAGCCTGCCAAAGGGCCGTTATGGACGAACCCAGGGTCGTTCTTACCCACCACCGTAGCCGCCAAAGTGCCGCCGACCAAAGCCATCAAGGAATTCATGGCGACCAAGCCTGAAACTGCTTCTAGCGTTTGTGCTGACATCAAGTTAAACCCGAACCAACCAACCGTAAGTATCCATGCTCCCAACGCCAAAAAAGGGATATTGGAAGGGGGAAAAGCGTGCAGCCGACCGTCCTTGCCGTAGCGCCCGGCTCTGGCACCCAACAGGATTACAGCACCCAGAGCAATCCAACCACCCATAGCATGTACTACTACCGAGCCGGCAAAATCATGAAACTTGGCGCCCGTATTGGCGAGCAGCCAGTCTTGGATGCCATAGTGATTATTCCAAGCGATACCCTCAAAGAATGGATATACAAAACCTACCAGCAAGAATGTGGCCGCCAATTGTGGATTGAAGCGCATACGTTCGGCGATGCCACCAGACACAATAGCGGGAACGGCCGCTGCAAAAGTCAATAAAAAGAAAAACTTGACCAACTCGTAACCACTCTTTGCTGCCAGCGCATCCGCGCCGTGTATAAAATTGATGCCGTAAGCGATGCCGTAGCCAATAAAGAAATAGGCAATGGTAGATACTGAGAAATCCACCAAAATTTTAACCAGTGCGTTTACTTGATTTTTGCGACGCACTGTACCCACCTCGAGGAAGGCAAATCCTGCGTGCATAGCCAATATCATGATGGCGCCAAGCAAAATAAATAAGGTGTCACTGGCTGATTTAAATGTTTCCATATTTCTCTCCAAAAAATATCAGTGCGTATAAGCAACATTTAAGCCAATTTTTAAGCCATTGTTTTTGTTGAATTCATATCGAACAAAATGAAAATTAAAGCACTGTAATGGTGCCATGCACCATTTTGGCGTTCTAATATGGTGCGATTTCTAAGGGAGAGGCCTTGCGATCTTTAGCATCAAGGCTATTGATTGATTCAGCATGCCATCGAATAACGGCAGGAAATAGGGAATAGATATCCCTAATATCACAAACCCAACACCCATGGTCAGCGGGAAGCCAACTGCAAAAATATTGAGTTGTGGAGATGCTCGCGTGAGCACACCTAAAGCCGCATTTACCAACATCAATGCCCCTACGACGGGCATAGCAAGTTGTATGCCCCAAGCAAACATATTGGCCGCAGATAATACCAAAGCTCTAAGACTCCAAGAGGCCATATTAGCTCCTATCGGTATCGTCTCAAAACTCGACACCAGTGCATTGATCACCAGCAGATGTCCATTTAGCGATAGAAACAATAGCATGGCCATAATGGTCAAGAACTGACCGACCAAAGGGACTTGTGTGCCGTTTTGCGGGTCAAAAAAGGTAGCGAATCCCAAGCCCATTTGCAGGCCGATAATGTGCCCTGCCATTTCAAAAGCCATAAATAACAAGCGGATGGCCAAGCCCATAGCAACACCGATGAGGATTTGCTGCGCAACTATCAGCAGACCATAAGCCGACGCGGGTGATACATTAGGCATAGCGGGTAACAACGGGGCAACTAAGATGGTAACAACAAATGCCGTCAAAACCTTGACATGAGCGGGGATGCCACGCGCACTAAACAGTGGGGCAGTTGATAGTAGCGCAAGAATACGGCAAAACGGCCACATGAACTCTGCTAGCCATGTGTGTAGCTGTAATGAGCTGACATTAAACATAGCGTCGCTCTATGCTTTTTCAGCCTATCAGATTAGGAATGCTGGTGAAAAGACGTTGCATATAATCCATCATCAGCCCCAACATCCAAGGCCCACCAACGATGAGTACTAACACCAGTATCAGTAACTTAGGAATAAATGACAAAGTCATTTCATTGATTTGCGTGGCCGCCTGAAACAAGCTGACCAGCAAGCCAGTAAATAATGCTGCAAGCAGCATAGGCGCAGATATCAGCACCCCCACCTCGAGCGCTTGCTCGACAATGGTAAGCACCGTAGTGGTGGTCATCATACGTAGAAGCTTTGCACCAAAGAGCCGATAATGAGAGTCCAACCATCCACCAACACAAATAACATCAGTTTGAATGGAAAAGATATCGTCACCGGCGACAACATCATCATCCCCATCGCCATCAGCACGCTAGCTACCACCAAGTCTATGATCAGGAATGGGAGGAAAATAATAAACCCTATCTGGAATGCTGTTTTAAGCTCTGAAATCACATACGCTGGCACCAAAACCTTTAATGGCACAGCTTCTGGCCCTTGTATTGGAGGAATCTTGGCAATTTTCACAAACAAGGCCAAGTCTTCCTTACGTGTTTGGTGCAGCATAAAATCCTTGAGCGGCTCCGAACCCTTCTCCAAGGCCTGCATGATGTTGAGTTTATCTTCTGCAAATGGCTGATACGCTTGTACATAAATCTTGTCTAACACCGGGCTCATGACAAATAACGTCAAAAACAAGGACAAACCAACTAGCACCTGATTAGGTGGTGATTGTAGAGTACCCAAGGCTTGGCGTAACAACGCCAGAACGATGATAATGCGGGTGAACGAGGTCATCATAAGCAAAGCAGCGGGAAGGAACGTCAGCGCTGTGAGCAGGATGAGGGTTTCGAGAGAAAGCGAGTAATTCACAGCACCCGCAGCACCTGGTGTGCTAATAAAAGCGGGAATACCCTTCTCAGCAAATGCCGCAACAGGCAATAGCAAGCCTAAAGCAAATAATAACCAGCGTGTATGCTTCACTTGGGTTCCTTGCGCGCAGAAATCATTTCTCGGAGCTTATCCACAAAAGGTTGCATAGCTGTCTCATGCGTTATTGTGCCAGAATCTTCAGGGCGTGGCATTTGATGTAGACACACCACCTGTCCTTGAGCCACCCCAAGCACCAGCCGAGTATCGCCCACATCCACCAATACTACACGCTCTTTTGCACCTACCGCCACCGCAGACACGACTCTTAGATCACCGGCATTGCCCACTTGGCCCGGTGCCAAACGCCTAAGTAACCACGCCATCCCCGCGATTAGAGCTAAAACCAGCCCTAATGCGAAGAGCATTTGCAAAATACTTGTAGTGGGACTAGGGAGAGATGCTTGCTGTTGTATTTCAGCAGCAAAACTTAAAGCAGGGAATAGCAGACATGAAAATGCCGCAACAAAGCTGCGGCATATCCAAGTACACACCAACATCATCGGATCTTTTTCAGGCGCTCTGATGGGGTAATAATGTCAGTTAAACGAATACCAAATTTCTCATTCACAACCACCACTTCGCCCTGTGCCACCAAGCAACGGTTCACATAGACATCCAGCGGCTCACCTGCCAACTCGTTCAGCTCCACCACAGAGCCTTGCGCCAATTGCAGCAGATTACGAATTGGCATGCGGGTATGTCCTAATTCTACGGTCAACTGAACCGGGATATCCATCACCAGATCAAGATTTTTGGCCAGTTCAGGGCTCATACTAGAATCAGAGTTAATACTGCCAAATACTCCAGCTGGCGCTTCCTTTGCCACAGGAGCAGCTTCTTCAGCATCGCCTTGCTCAGCCATGGCTGATGCCCAATCGTCGGCAGTGAACTGCTCGTTACCCGCGTCGTCGTCTTTTACTGTATTTTCTTCTGCCATCTTAGCCACCCCACTAAATGTATATTGTGTCTTCAGCCGTCAAAAAGCGTTCTACTTTAAGTGCATATTGGCCATTATGTATGCCATAACCACATTCCAGCACTGGAATTCCTTCTACATGCGCCCTGACACTCTCAGGCATATCCAACGAAATCACATCCCCTATCTTCATCGCCAGCAACTGGCGCACCGTTAATTCCGCTTTGCTTAAGTCTGCAACCAACTGAATATCAGTGCCCTGCACTTGGCTGGACAAGAAATCAATCCAGCGCTGATCTGCCTCCATGCGCTCGCCCTGCATACCTTCGTAGAGCTGATCACGAATAGGTTCAATCATAGCATAGGGCATACAGATGTGGAACGCGCCACCCACCGAGCCCAGCTCGATGTTGAGTGTGGTACTTACCACCACTTCACTTGGATTGGCAATATTGGCAAATTGAGTGTTCATTTCTGAACGTATATACTCAAACTCAATCGGATACACTGGCTCCCATGCGCGCTTCAACGAGTCAGTTGCAACATCCAGCAGGTTTTTGGTGATGCGCTGCTCGGTTGGCGTAAAGTCTCGACCCTCCACACGCATATGGAAGCGACCATCACTACCAAACAAGTTATCCACTACTAGAAATACAAAGTTCGGATCAAATATCAGCAAAGAAGTCCCACGTAAGGGGTGCATATGCATGAGATTGAGATTGGTTGGCACTGGCAAGTTACGTATAAACTCAGCGTACTTCATCAACTTGACTGGCCCAACAGAGACCTCAGCAGTACGGCGAGTGAAATTGAACAAACCTTGACGGAAATAACGGGCAAACCGCTCGTTAATAATTTCCATGGTGGGCATACGCCCACGGACTATTCTATCTTGACTTGCAAGATTGTACGACTTGATACCCGCGGCCTCGTCATCGCTTGACGCATCAACGTCTACATCCCCGGTAACGCCCCGTAAAAGGGCATCAACTTCGTCCTGAGATAAAATATCGTCAGCCATTAGCTTCTCTCTTTGTTGACTTCATTGTTTACTGCACGATAAACGAACCAGGGAGTATGACTTCTTTAACTCCGCGGTAGTCGCCATCTTTAGACAGCGTCTCGTTAATCACTTTTCGTAGTTCGTCTTTCAGCTCTTTGTCGCTACCTGGCTTCAACATGTCTTCCATGGTTTTACTACGTAAAGTACTACTGATGCGGTCGCTAATTTTTGCTTTATTTGCCTCTACTTTAGCCGCTGCAGACTCACCAGAAACTTCCAATTCCACCTTGGGCACTCGCATGAAATGACCACCAACACCGTCACTAGACATAAGATTTACGATGAACTCGTCCTTGAAAACAACTGTGGGCACTGGCACAGAATCATCCATTTCCTCCGCGTCGGCTTTTTTATGTTTCTTTTTGCCGCCGCCCATCATCATGGCAGCACCTGCGCCAATGGCTACCGCCACCACAATCGCGATGACTATCATTAGCATATTTTTATTTGGTGCTGCTGGCATAGCAGCCTCCATATTTCCGTCTTTGGCCATACTCATGACTCCAATCGAAGTTAAGTTAACTCACTCAAAGGCACTACTAGTAACATCCTTAGGTCAGTTTATAAACTCAAATCCCGCAAAAAACAAGTAGTTTGATTGATTCTATAATTCTTTTTAATCAAGCTACATCACCACAATATTCATTTGCTAGGCAAATAAATCAACCAAGCCCCTATCCTGTAAGGATTGTACAGTGGTGGTAACGCTTTGGACTGTTTCACCATCTGGCAACCAAGTAATGTCACTAGCTGACTTGCTATCAGAAGGGGTTTGCGAGTTTTGCTGTTGAGCTTGCTGCTGTTGCTGTTGTGCAAACGAACCCACGTTCACCGAAACATTCCCCATGTTCACACCGCTATCACCCATCATTTCACGCAATCGTGCTTTTGCAGATTCAATCGCCTCGCCCACCGCATTATGTTGCGTCATAAACGACAAATTGGCCTGCCCATCAGACATGCTAATACGTACTTCTAGTGGACCCAATGCTGGGGGATTTAAGTGCAACTCCGCCATTTTGATATTGGTACCCAACATCCACACCACCTTGTCACCCAAACCGGTATCCCAATGCGGAGTTCCCACTTGTTGAGGAATGCCTGCGCTGACAGGGGTCGCATTGGCAGTTTGTGCTTGTGTAGAAATATTTTGCTGAGCCTGCACTTGGGATTGATTTTGTGTCGCTTGATTAGGATCAGCAGACTTGGAGTGCTCAACCGCCAACTTTGCAGCAAGCGCCGCATTAAATTCGGTGGAAGTTTCCGTCTGCACATTAGCCGCTAAAACCTGGTCATTATTTTTGACATCCACAGATGTCGGCAAAACGCTAATTGCTAATGGCGGCAATTCTTTGCCAGTATCCTGCGTAATAGCGGCAGGAGTTGGCGGAAGATTGCCAGCTGGAACCACTATCGCCACTGCGGATAAATCTGGTGGAGTTACGCTAGCAGATGCATCGCTAGGCACTGTTGACTTATCGTCATCAGAGTCATCGATATATTTCTTAAGTGGGGTATCAGTCAACTGAGTTGCAGAAACCAGTGGGGCTAATTGCTGAATTAGTGAATTAGGATCAACCACTTGGGAAGACATATCCACAGCTTCCGCATCTGCAATGAGTGCACTCACTTCTTGCAACCTAGGATCCAGCATGGCAATTTGCTTGCCTAACAATTCTCCGAACACGCCTTGTCCATTGAGGCCTGCGGCGGATCCCCCTGCAGCATCGAGCGCAAGCGCAGCAGCAGCTGGTGAAGCATTTGTTACGGGTAGAATATTTGCAACTGCTAGGTTAGCCATCATCTGGTCACTCACAATACGATTGCCTAGTACAAAGCAATCTACGTGCCAAAAATGATTAGGGTGTGGGCTGTTCCGCTTTTTGCCGTCTATGCATAAGTTGAGCGAACTCATCTTGCAAGCGCTGATCTTGCCTTTCTTCCTTCACTACTTCTGCCTGCTCGTGGCGTGTACGCAACGCATGGTAAGCCTTGACCTCACGTTCACGTTCCAACCACATCTTTTTAGCCACTTCCCACTGTTGCTTACAGCGCACGATTTCTTCTGCTTGCGTGCGAATAGCCAGTTCCAGCTTAGCTATGAAGCGCCTAAAATCTAGCATAGTAACCATACTCATGCCACCTGTAGCGATACTATTAAGCCGAATACGGTAGTCTTCCAAATAGCCTTCCAACTGATGTTTTTTTTGCTCTTCTTGCGTCCATTTCGTACGAATGCGCTGCACTTCTCTTGCTGCTGATTTACTGCGTTCCTCTGCATAGTCCACCAGAATTTGTAAGCGAAAGGCGGCCATTACGTTGATGCTCCAAGCTTATCGCCAAACAAATCATTAAGTTGATCGCGACTGTCTTTCACATCTACCCGCTCCGCGATAGCTTGCCGCAAGAAAGTCTCTAGTTTTGGATACATAGTTACGGCTTCATCCAGTTCAGGATCGCTACCGCGCACATATGCGCCTACACTTATCAGGTCACGACTACGTTGGAAGCGCGAATAACGCTGTCTGAAGCGACGTACCAGTTCTAGTTCATACTCAGTCAAAATATTGGGCATCACGCGGCTAATAGAGCCTTCAATATCAATTGCGGGATAATGTCCTGCATCTGCCAAGGAACGTGATAGCACTATGTGCCCGTCAAGAATGGCACGAGTAGCATCGGCAACCGGATCTAATTGGTCATCACCTTCTACCAATACCGTATAAAAAGCAGTGATGGATCCACCACCTTCAGGACCATTGCCAGCGCGCTCAACTAACAAGGGCAGTTTGGAAAATACCGAGGGGGGATATCCTCGCGTCGCTGGGGGCTCGCCCACAGCCAAAGCAATTTGGCGCTGCGCCTGCGCATAGCGGGTGAGCGAATCCATAATCAGCAATACGTTTTTGCCTTGATCGCGGAAATATTCGGCGATGGCGGTAGCATAGGCCGCACCGTGTAACCTAGATAAGGGCGGTGTATCAGCAGGCGCGGCGACCACTACAGCCCTCGACATCCCTTCAGCTCCTAAAATATTTTCAATGAATTCTTTGACTTCGCGCCCGCGCTCTCCGATAAGCCCGACCACGATAATATCCGCAGAAGTGTAACGTGCCATCATTCCTAATAGCACACTCTTACCCACACCAGATCCAGCAAATAAACCCATGCGCTGACCTCGCCCTATAGGTAATAGAGCGTTTATAGCTCGCACACCTACGTCAAGGGTTTCAGTGATAGGAGCTCGCGTTAGAGGATTGATAGGACGACTTTGCAGGGGTACGCGTTCTTGCAAATTAAGCGGCCCCAGATTATCCAACGGACGGCCATTGCCATCCACTACGCGCCCCAGTAACTCATAACCCACCGGAACATGCTTAACCCTATCTTCAGTGCGTCTGCGCAATACATTTAACGATTGCCCAGGTTGTGGATGTGGTGGCTCGGCCTCCAATAGCCGTACTTTAGCTCCAGGATGTATGCCATACACATCAGAAGAAGGCATAAGCAGGATATGATCGCCAGAAAAGCCTACGACTTCAGCATCAACGGTTTGCCCGTCCGGTAAAGATACGTCGCATACACTACCAACCGGCGCTTTAATGCCCACCGCTTCCATCACTAGACCGGAAACGCGAGTAAGTCTACCCGTCACTACCCAAGGAGATACGCGCGGCACTGCCTCTCGGCAATCGTCGATTAGACTGCGAGCACTCTCCAGAAGAGAGTAAGGGGGATTATTTGTCATTCTCCAACCACTTATGATTCTGCCCGAGCGCCGCTGCAATACGTTGCCAACGACTAGGCATGGTGGCATCGATTTCTGCCGTAGTGGATTCAATGCGGCAGCCGCCACGCTCAATACGCTGGTCTTCTACTATTTTCCATGCGCCTTGTGCCAATTCGGCCTTAAGCAGGTCTTTTACCAACGCGGCATCTAGGGGATGCAAATGAATTTGTGGGAGTTCTGCGCCCTGCGGCAGGCCTTCAATAGCACTTTTAATAACTGGAATCAACAAGTTAGGTTTTGCCGCCAAAGCTTCACGTAGCATTTGTTTGGCCACATCCAGTGCCAACGCAACAACATCTGCACTAATTTCCTGACGAAATTCTTCCACTGCTGAGACAAAGCTTGAAAATAGTGGTGCTAGAGGTTCTGCTTTTGCCACCGCCTCTTCATAGCCCTTACTATAGCCAGCTTCACGCCCTTCGGCATGGCCTGCCTCATAACCTTCAGTATGCCCCGCTTCAAGACCTTCAACTAACCCGGCTTCGTAGCCTTCTTTATGAGCGTCATGATAAATACGACCGATGTCGTCCGCGCTAGGTAATTCCGGAACAGGAGCAGAGGGCTCTTCAATTACCTCATCTTCAACCAATAGCTCTTCTACTACAGGCTGATTCTGTTCAATGCGCGCAGGATTCCACGGATGATAATCGTGCAGGTTTTCAACTTGGATAAATTTGGCGGCCATTAAATTCCTGCCAACTCGGTTAAGCGCAAGTAGCTAAATGCCAAAAAGCATCGCGTACTGCCGCAACCACTATAAAAACTTCTCATCGCTCTTGCCGGCCAATACAATCTGACCTTCATCAGCCAAGCGTCGAGCAATCTTGAGTATGCCTTTCTGTTCAGTATCAACCTCAGAAAGGCGAACCGGACCTTTGGCTTCGAGGTCATCACGTAGCATTTCTGAAGCACGTGCTGACATATTCTTGAATATTTTGTCACGCAATTCAACAGAGGCTCCCTTGAGTGCAATAACTAAGGTTTCGGACTGAACCTCACGTAATAGCAATTGAATACCTCTATCATCAATGGCAACAATGTCCTCAAATACAAACATTTCATCTTGAATGCGCTGTGCCAATTCAGCATCGAATTCTTTAATATTATTGATAACATCGACTTCTGCGCCGCCGCCCATGTGGTTAAGAATTTCTGCGGCCGTTTTGACACCACCCATTTGACGTTTCACGCGATCACCACCCGCCAGCAATTCGGTCAACACACTATTCAACTCGCTCAGTGCATGCGGTTGTATGCCATCCAGCGTAGCGATACGTAACATCACATCGTTACGCAAGCGTTCTACAAAGCGCCCCAGGATTGAACTGGCTTGATCATGGTCAAGGTGCACCAAGATAGTCGCGATAATCTGCGGATGCTCGTTCTTGATGAGTTCCGCAACAGCAGGAGCTTCCATCCACTTCAGACCTTCAATACCACTGGTATCGCCACCAGTCATAATGCGGTCAAGCAAGGAATTGGCTTTATCTGCCCCCAATGCCTGAATCATCATGGTTCTGATGTAATCATCGGCTCCCATACCTAGAGAGGTACGATTCTCGGTCTCCTTACGGAACTCATGTAATACGTCACGAATTTCCTCGTGCGTGACATTTTCCAAGCCCGCCATGGAGATACCCACTTTTTGCACCTCGCCAGGTCCCAAACTCTTCAGCACTTCAGCCGCCACCGCCTCATCAGCGACGCTCATGAGCAGAATTGCACTTTTACGAATGCCGCCTTCACTCATTGTCTGTTCACCCAGTCTTTAATCACGTTGGCCACAATCTTAGGATCATCCTTAACCATTTGTCGGAATAGCGCGAGTTCTTCTTCGTAGTCAAGCACACGTCCAGCGCGCAGAGGAACGCCATTTTCGTCAAACTCAACCGCATTCGCAGCAGCTTCCATGGCCAATCTTTCTTCCTCGGCGATTCTCGCTTCCTCAACCAATCTTTCTTCCTCAGCCATACGTTCGGCCTCCAGAGCGGCTGCCAATACTTCCGCTTCGGTTGGTATCCCCAATGTTTTATATACGGCCGGTTTGATTACAGCCAACAACAGGTACAGTGCCAAACCCGCGAGTAACAGATACTTCATAATACTCAACGCCAGCGCCTGCAGGGCTGGATCTTTCCAGAACGGCAGCTCTTCTTTCTCAGTGCCATCTTTGCTAAACGCAGCGTTCACTACATTCAAGGTATCACCACGCGCACCATTAAAACCCATCGCCTCTTTAGTCAAATTATAGACTTGCGTCAACTCTTGTTGGGTAAACGGCCGCGAAATTAGTTTGCCTTTTTTGTCCTTACTTATTTTGTTATTCACCACCACTGCAACCGATAAGCGCTTAACCGCACCCACCTGCTTCTTAATATGGCTGATGGTCTTGTCAACTTCGTAGTTTGTAGTTGCTTCCTTATGTAAAGGCACGATAGGTGGAGTTGATCCAGGCTTGGCTCCGCTAACAGTAATAGGTGCGGTTGCCGCGCCTGGCGGCTGATTGGATAAGGCCCCAGGAACACCAGCAGCGCCAGTACCATCACCCAACGTTTCTGCAGTTTGTTGGCTTCTGATTGCAGACTGGTCCGGGCCTGGATTTGGTCTATAGGCCTCAGCAGTTTGTTCTACTTCAGAGAAATCAATATCCACTGCCACTTGTGCCCGCACATTGTCGGGACCGGTAATCGCCGCCAAAATATTTTCAATGCGCTTAACGTAGGTCTGCTCTACCCCTAAGGTGTACTCCATTTCAGGAGAATCCAAACCGAACGGGTTCTTCTTCTTTTCGCCAGTCAGCAGATTACTGTCTTGGTCAACAATGGTGACGCTCTTAGGTGGCATTTCGGGTACGCTACTAGCCACCAGATGCACAATGGCATCCACCTGCTCCTCATTCAGCTTGCGGCCTGGGTGCAGGTTCACCAAGATAGAAGCAGAGGGTTTTTGCTGATCTCGGACAAACACCGTCTCCTTGGGCATAGCCAAGTGTACTCGTGCACTCTCCACCGAAGAGATAGCCATAATCGTACGCGTGATTTCCCCTTCCAAAGCACGCTGATAGGCTACGTTTTCCTGAAATTGGGTCACCCCGATTTTCATATTGTCCATCAAGTCAAACCCAACGGTGCCACCCTTAGGCAGACCTTGGGCGGCTAATTTCAGACGTGCATCGTAGACGGAATTCGCTGGCACTAGAATGGCTCCGCCACCTTCTGCCATCTTGTAGGGAATGTTGAGTTTTTGCAGGGACTCGATGACGGCACCGCCATCACGATCGGACAGGTTGCTGAACAAAGGCTTGTAATCAGGCTCTCTAGACCAAATTACCGAGCCGATAATAATCGCCACGAAGGCAGCTATCCCTATCATCAGCAACAGCCTGCGATTGGGTGGCATCTCTTCGAAATTACGCTTCAAAGCAGCCAGCGGCGACTCCGGAGCATTATCTAAATCATCAGTTATTGTTGTCGATTCCATTGTACTAACAAATGCTCGTTGTCTTTTTCATCGCCATTGTAAAGCAATCCGCTCCGTTGTGAAGCCATTGCCGCCAGTTTTTACTTGCGTCAGCACTGACACCATCATGATTCGTGATACAAGTCATCTGGGCGATTAGTCTCGCTCGCCCAGCAGCGCCATCAATAACGACAGCAAATTCACAAACAAATTATAAATATCCAAGTACAGCGCCAAGGTCGCCATTACATAATTGGTCTCTCCGCCTTGAACAATACGGCTTACATCAAAGAGGATGTAGCCAGAAAATATCAGTACGGCGATACCTGAGAGTGCCAGAGACAAAGCTGGAATATGAAAAAACAGATTTGCCAGAGAAACGACTATCAGCAGAATCAAGCCTACCAGCAAAAAATTTCCCAAAAAACTGAAGTCTTTCTTGCTTACAGTAGCCACACCCGCCAAGGTCATAAAAATAAGCCCTGTCCCGCCAGCAGCAAGCCCCACTAGTTGCCCGCCATTCCTTAAGTGCAACGCCACTTGCAATATAGGCCCAAGCATCAAGCCCAAAAATCCAGTGAGCGCCAACAGCAATAAAACTCCTAAAGCACCGTTGCGGTTAGCAAAAATCCCCATCGTCAAGCCAAACATAATCGCCAACATGCCCACAAATGTCACTACAGGGTGCTGCGCCATGAAGGATAGATTCATGCTAACCCCGACCAGAGCGCCAATAACCGTGGGTAACATGGTCAAGCCTAACAACAGGTAGGTATTGCGAAGAACCTTGTGAGTGTCAATATCTGCTACGGCTGTATTGCTTGGGAGCGAGTATTCTTGCTGCATAGACGAAGGTTCCCTTATTTAGTTAAGCCCAAAACTTAATGTGGCTTCAAATTCTACCGCATACTTTATTGATATGCATTACAAATTCAAGAATTCAATGCGTTCTGGGGCAAGCGTAACCAAAGCGCACAAAAAATTCAAGTATGAATTGCACAAAAGCCCGAGGAAATTTAGTGCGCGACTTATAGCGCAGCGACGGTTAAATAACTGGTGACAGCAGTTTGAGCGGTAAAGCCACTCGCGGAATCCAATTGAACACCTAACTGGGCTTGAAAATCTTGTTTCGGAACATCCGCTTGCGGAACTTGATTTTGTTGAGCTTGATTTTGTTGCACCCGATCAGCTTCACGATTGCGCGCAGCCGCATCGGCACGGCGCATCGCCTCTTTGGACTTTTCCGTATCATCTGTCTGCTTAGGCTTCTCTGCTGGCGGCACATCTCTGGCTTGCACAAACATGGCGGCAAATTCTTGCAAGGCCGCAAATGCTCCTTTACCATCCTCATTAAACGCTTTAATAAGCTGCTTTTGATTGATGGCAAAACCACCATTCCCCTGACTCTCAATACCAATTTTTTTGGCGGGGACAATGCTGTCGACAAACTCCTTGGCGCGGGCAACAAATGAACGACCACTGCCAAATTCCGCCAATGAATTAGCTAGCGTGGTGCCAAGCGCATTAAGTGAACTCACAACACCTTGCACTGCTACCTTGAAATCACTCAACGTCGGGGGAACATTGGCATTTTGCAGAGCTCCGGCTTGAGCCTGTAAACTCTCCAGGGTAAGTCTAGACTTACCCGAAGAGCTAATCAGAGATACGGAACTAAAATTTGAACTAGTGGGAGATGCCGCTTCTTTTTGTGCGGCAGCGATGATTTCTTGCGCCGTCCCTTGACGCGCAATCGCGCCAGCGGCACTAACGCCATCACTATTAAGCAAAGTCACGTTAGAAGAAATTGAAATCGCCATCAGCGCACCTTTATTAATGGGCGAAAAGCGCTACATAATTACAGCTCGGATACTAAATCTTTAACTCGTAACAATCAAGTTAAAACTACTACTTTCCTGTTATGCCTCAGGTAATTGCAGATCACCCTCGGCAACGCCTATCGTCGCCGTATTTCGCACTGCTGCCACGAACTCGGCGTCTTCATGTAGCGCGGTGATGGTGGGTGGATGTGGGCGACCATGCATACGCGCCAATCTGGCCATCGCCACCGCTGAAATCTTCAAATCCAAAGACTCTAGCAACTCATCTGCCATGTCTGGGCGATTACATACCAGCACCATGTCGCAACCTGCATCAAACGCCGCCGTCGCACGCTCGGTGACATTGCCCGCCACCACCGCACCCTCCATCGCCAGATCGTCGCTAAAAATCACGCCGTTAAAACCTAAATGACGACGCAACACCTGATGCAACCATATCTTGGAAAATCCCGCCGGCTTGTCATCCACTTTAGGGTAAATTACATGTGCGGGCATTACTGCGTGCATACCAGCATCCACCATGCGCCGGAAGGGCTCTAAATCGTCAGCTTCAATCTGGGCAAAAGTACGCGTATCTACCGGAATTTCCGTGTGCGAATCAGCCGCCACAAAACCGTGCCCAGGAAAATGTTTGCCTACCGTCGCCATACCGCCGCGCTTTAAGCCCAGCATCAACGCCTGAGCGATTTCTGCGATAGCCTCCGTATTGCGGTGAAAGGCACGATTACCAATCACGGCACTGTTACCAAAGTCTATATCCAACACTGGAGTGAAGCTGAAATCCACACCATAGGCACGGAGCTCAGCAGCCAACACCCAGCCCGCTTGCTCGGCGAGTTCTTTGGCACGTTTGCGATTCTTATCCCAGATTTTACCCAATTCGCGCATAGCTGGGATGCGCGTAAAACCTTCCTTAAAACGCTGCACACGCCCGCCTTCGTGATCCACGGCTATCAACAATGGTGGCTGACGCACCTCGTGAATGGCGGCGGTGAGGGCTTTTAATTGCGCAGGTGATTGGTAATTTCGCGCGAACAAAATCACCCCGCCCACCAATGGATGCTGCAAACGGCGGATGTCATCCGCATTAAGTTCAAGTCCTTCCACATCCAGCATCACGGGGCCAAGCGACATAGATTCTCCAGAAAGCTAATTTTTTAGGGCAAAGGGATTAAAGTCAGTATTGTAATCGTAATAGTCTTCATGCTCGGCGGATTTGAGCCAAGCCACAATTTTGTAGGTCACCGGTGTGAACAGCACTTCTACACCCACTTTGGCGAGAAACTGTGCCAACACAATCATCGGCATCTGGTCATCTGGAAAATCCCCGGAACCATAAAACGCCAGAGGAAAGAACAACATAGAATCCACTGCCTCGCCAAAAATGGTAGACCCTATGGTGCGCGTCCATAACCAGCGCCCTTGCGTCATCATTTTCATCTTGGCGAGCACATAAGAGTTGACGAATTCGCCGCTCCAAAACGCCACCAACGATGCCAGTGCGATACGCCAAGTCGAGCCATAGACGCTGTTATAAGCGGCTTGATCGTGCCAAAATGGCGCGGCGGGTAAGGTGACGATCACCCACGCCATGAACGAGGCAAAGGTCAATGCGGTGAACCCCGCCCAAATGACTCGGCGCGAACTGGCGTAACCGTAAACCTCGGTGAGAATATCGCCAAAAATGAATGAGATAGGGAAAAACATGATGCCCGCACCGAAGGTCAGCACACCTAAAATGGGTAAGCTGATTTGCGTAACTTTGCCGGGACCAATGAGGTTGGAGCACACAAGAACAGTGACAAACGCCACCATGACGAGGTCGTAATAACGATATTGTCGGCGCGGGGCAGTCATGGGTTCAGATGATAACAGCTAGCATTCATTTCTTACATCCAGCCGGTCACGCAAGGCATCGCCCAACATGTTCACCGCCAGCACCAGCGACATCAAACTCACTCCCACCGCCAGCACATAATGCGGCGCAACCAGCAGGTATCTTGTACCGTCACGCAGCATCGCCCCCCAGGAGGCACTTGGCGCTTGTATGCCCAGCCCCAGAAACGACAGGCTGGCCTCGGCAATGATGAGGCTTGCGATACTAAACGTGGCCTCCACCAACAAAGGTGCCAGCAATAAAGGGAACAAGTGATGCAACAAGATGCGCGGAGTGCTAGCACCCAACACTTGCGCCGCCAACACATGCTGCCGGCCTCGTAAAGCCAAAGTTTGGGCGCGGGTCAAACGTGCGTAACCCACCCATGAAGTCAGACACAACGCGAGGATAAGATTATTCACACCATATCCAAGCACCGCAGCAAAGGCTATCGCCAACAGAATCCCGGGGAATGCCAGAAACACGTCCGTGATATTCATCAACAGTCTATCCAACCAACCACCAAAATAGCCAGCAACCAAGCCTACACTGGTACCCACGCTAAAAGTCACCAGCGTCACTGTTGCCGCCACCGTCAGCGAAACCCGTGCACCAGCACACAACCGCGCCAGAATATCGCGGCCTAAATCATCGTTACCCAACCAGTGTGCGTGGTTGGGAGAGCAGAGGATAAAGTCAAGATGAATGATGTCAGGAGTGAGCCAAGCAGCAGCCATTGCAGCAGCCACCCAAAACAACAATATCACTAAAGCAGCCTTGCTCATTTGCCGCGCCCTACTCTTGGGTCCAGCTGTCCATAAGCCAAATCTGTTAACAAATTCACCAGCACATACGTCAGCGCTATCACCAGCACGCAAGCCTGTGTCACCGGATAGTCTCGCTTTTCGATAGATTCCACCAGTAATCGCCCGATGCCTTCCCAGCCAAATACCGTTTCAGTAATCACCGCGCCTGCCAACAACGAACCCAGTTGCAAACCTATCACCGTCACCACCGGCAATAACGCGGGGTTCAGCGCATGGCGTAGCACTACCAAGCGTTCCGGCAAGCCTTTGGCACGGGCGGTACGCACAAAATCCTCGTTTAGGGTTTCCAATAAACTGGCGCGGGTCATACGGGTCAAGATAGCCGCCAATCCACAGGCCAAGGTCAGTGCGGGCAGGAAAATAGAACTACCACTTTCCATACCGCTCACCGGTAGCCAGCCCAGCCACAGCGCAAACACCAGCATCAGCAAAGGTCCCAGCCAGAAATGTGGCATGGCAGAAAGTGTGAGGGATGACAGCGTGGCAAGGCGATCAGGCCAATGCAAGTGGTGCAAAGCGGCCACAATGCCCAATGGCAAACCTATCAACAACGCTATCGCTAAAGCCAGCAAAGCCAGCTTTGCCGTTGCTGGAATACGCTCTGCCAACACACTGGAAATTTCGTTGTGACTATGGATAGAGCGTCCGAAATCGCCTTGCGCAAGCTTGCCAAGGTAGTTCGCAAACTGGGTAGGCAATGGCTGATCCAGCCCTAAGTCGGCACGTAACTGGGTGCGGTCAGCGCTGGTAGCAGATTCGCCCAGCATCACTTCTACCGGATCGCCGGGGATGAGATGAACTAACAGGAAAGTCAGCAGGAGTACCCCGAAAACAACGGGAATGACGGCGAGTAGGCGTTTGAACAGCATTTATTCCTGAATCTCAACCACCGTGCCAACAGGAACCCCTGCAAATAATTCCACCACATCCCTATTCCGCATTCGGATGCATCCATGCGATTGCGGCACTCCCATCGGTTCGGAGTCTGGCGTACCGTGGATGTAAATGTAGCGCTGCATGGACTCACAATCGCCCAAGCGGTTGAAGCCCACTTCACAACCGGAAAGCCAGAGGATGCGCGACAGCATCCAGTCGCGCTGTGGAAATTGCGCGCCTAGCTCCGGCGTATAGATTTCGCCGGTGGGACGACGTCCGATGAAGACTGTATTTTCAGGCTGCCCTGCCCCGATCTTGGCACGGATTATGTGCCTGCCGCGCGGCGTGCAATTG
>JAIOOY010000003.1 GCA_021414145.1 Methylophilales bacterium
GCCCGATTTTTTACGTGTTAGCGGGGATGTTGGAGGTCGGTTTTATCGCCAACTTGCTAGTCAAGCCGGTAGCGGATAAATACACCATGAGCGATAAAGAACTGGCAGAAGTCCGCAGTATCGCGCATGAAAAAGCGGCCGCCGCCGCCGTGACTAATGGCAACGACCACAAAGAAAGTCACCCCATCGTGGCAACAGTGGCGTGGCTATTAGTAGGCATCCCGATTTGTTATGGCGTGTGGAACACCGTGCAGAAGGCTTGGGTGTTGTTCCATTAAGATAAGGGTACGTAAGAATGAAAACGGCTCACATCACTGTGAGCCGTTTTTTTGGTAGGGTGTGCGGGGATCGAACCCACGACAAACGGATTAAAAGTCCGCTGCTCTACCAGCTGAGCTAACACCCCGAAAAAGAGGCGCGATTATCCCTGAATAGCGCCAGTCCGTCAATTCAAGTCTTGATCCAAGAGACTAAAAATACAAGATTCTAAGGCGGGCTTCGATACATTTCCCGTTCGCCCTGAGTGCCGCGCTTAGCGCGGTGTATCGAAGGGTGCGCGGGGTTAATCAGAGTTTTGTTAGGAAATACGATTTTTTGCGAGCAACGCCGCATGCCAACGCAGCTTGGGTTTTTAACGCATGCCGGGGAATCTGCCTTGCATCGCCCGCATCATCTTGGCCATACCGCCTTTGGCCATCATCTTCATCATCTTTTGCATGTCTTCAAACTGGTTCAACATACGGTTGACTTCCTGCACCTGCACCCCGGAACCCAAGGCAATACGGCGCTTGCGCGAGGCCTTAATCAGCTCTGGTTTAGTGCGTTCCAGCGGGGTCATGGCATTGATGATGCCTTCTATACGCCGCATGGATTTCTCGCCAGCGGCAGGGTCTATCTTGCTCGCCATTTGCGACATTTGCGCGGGAAGCTTATCCATCAAGGATTCCATGCCACCCATGTTACGCATCTGTTGCATTTGCGACTTGAAGTCGTTCAGATCAAAGCTTTTACCGGACTTGACCTTATCCGCGAGTTTCTTGGCGGCATCAATATCCACGCCTTTTTGTGCTTGTTCGATAAGCGAGAGCACGTCGCCCATACCCAACACCCGCGAGGCCATGCGTTCGGGGTGGAATGGCTCCAGACCATCCACTTTTTCGCTCACACCCACAAACTTGATCGGTTGGCCGGTAATCTGGCGCACCGACAGCGCCGCGCCGCCACGCGCATCACCATCCAGCTTGGTGAGGATGATGCCAGTGAGCGGCAGGGTCTCGGAGAATGCTTTTGCCGTATTGACCGCGTCCTGCCCTTGCATCGCGTCCACCACGAACAGGGTTTCGATAGGTTTGAGGAAGTTATGCAACTGGCTGATCTCGGCCATCATGGCTTCATCAATCGCCAGACGACCCGCGGTATCCACGATCAACACGTCGTGGAAGTGGCGGCGTGCGTAGTCCAGCGCGGCAGTGACTATATCCAGTGGTTTCTGGCTGGCATCGGAGGCGAAGAAGTCGGTTTCCAGCTGTGCGGCCAGCGTGCGCAATTGCTCGATCGCGGCGGGGCGGTACACATCGGCACTGACCAGCAGCACTTTTTTCTTTTGCTCCTTTAATAAACGGGCTAATTTGGCGCTACTGGTGGTTTTGCCGGAACCTTGCAGACCCGCCATGAGAATGATTGCGGGTGGCACGGTGGCGAAATTGAGCCCGACATTCTTCTCGCCCATCAGTTTGGTCAGTTCTTCGTGCACCACCTGGATGAGCATTTGCCCCGGATTCAAGCTTTGCAGCACTTCGCGGCCTACGGCACGTTCTTTGACCTGAGCAACGAAGTCGCGCACCACGGGCAGCGCTACGTCGGCTTCCAGCAATGCCATGCGTACTTCGCGCAGGCTTTCCTGAATGTTGTCATCAGTCAACCGAGCTTGGCCGCGCAGGGTTTTGACCACTTGTTGCAAGCGACCAGAGAGATTTTCAAGCATAGGAAGTCATCAGGTTGGGTTTAATATGGTAAATTCGTAACTCGAATTTTGACGTATTCTAACGCAAAAACATGGTCGAATTTCTACCCTATCTATTAGTCTCCGGTCTCTACCTCGCCGTTGCTGAGCACTACTGGCGGCGTAACGCGCAGATGCCGCTTGCCAATATTCTATTGCCTGCGGCTTTGGCCACGCACGGCTGGCTGTTGTATCAATCGCTATTCACCCCTGAAGGGCTGAATTTAGGCCTTACCAACGCGCTCTCCGCAATTTTCTGGCTCACAGCGCTGATCTATCAACTTGCCAGCTTGAGATTGAAACTAGATAGCTTGCAGGCCTTTGTGCTGCCTCCAGCGGCCATTTTTCTGCTGCTTCAAGGGTTGCGACCTGAAAATCATTTGTTAGCTTACGCCAATGAACCGTTGTTCAAGTTGCACATGACAATCGCCTTCATCGCTTACAGCCTGCTTACTTTTGCCGCCTTGCACGCAATGCTGATGCTATTGGCTGAGCGCGCGTTACATCGCCGCATGTCGCGCCTACCCAATTTTCCCCCGCTCATGCCCATGGAAAAATTGCTATTCCAAGTCATTACCTTGGGTTTTTTGCTACTCACCTGCACGCTAATCAGTGGCATCGCCTTCTCCGAGCAGTTATTCCACAAAGCTTTTGTGTTCAATCACAAGACGGTATTCGCTATTCTGGCGTGGATGATATTCGCAGCGCTGTTGGCGGGTAGGCGATTGCACGGTTGGCGCGGACGCACGGCGATAGGCTGGACACTGTCTGGCTTTGGGGCGCTACTGCTAGCCTACGTGGGGAGCAAGTTTGTGCTGGAAATTCTGCTTGGAAGGTAATAATCACATCTCGCAAATTTTGTTTTTCCCCTAGATGATTTGCATATAAAATAGGCAACTTTCCCTCCAATAAAAATACTTGTGAAAATAGGCAAGCATCAACTAAAGAACAACCTTGTCGTCGCCCCAATGGCGGGCGTGACAGACAGACCTTTTCGCCAGTTGTGTAAGAAAATGGGCGCAGGGCTAGCGGTGTCGGAGATGGTGACCTCCAACTCTTTGCTCTACGGCAGCACCAAAACGCTACGCCGCGCCAACCATGAGGGCGAAGTGTCGCCAATTTCGGTACAAATTGCTGGTGCCGACCCCAAGATGATGGCAGAGGCGGCTAAGTACAACGTGGATCACGGCGCACAAATCATAGATATCAATATGGGTTGCCCGGCCAAGAAGATTTGTAACGTGATGGCGGGTTCGGCATTGCTCAAAGACGAACCCTTGGTCGCGCAGATTTTGCGAGCAGTGGTAAGCGCGGTGGACGTGCCGGTGACTTTGAAAATCCGCACCGGCTGGGACAAGCAAAACCGCAACGCGGTGATGATAGCCCGTATGGCGGAAGACATTGGCATACAGGCGCTAGCGATGCATGGCCGCACCCGTGCTTGTTTGTATACCGGCGATGCCGAATACGACACTATCGCGGCGGTGAAGCAGGCGATCAGCATTCCGCTCATCGCTAACGGCGATATCACCTCACCGGAAAAAGCCAAATTCGTGCTGGAAAAAACCGGTGCGGATGCGGTGATGATAGGCCGTGCTGCACAAGGCAGGCCATGGATATTCCGCGAAATTGAACACTATCTGAAAACTGGTACACACCTGCCAAAACCGCAAGTTAAAGAGATACATCGTGTACTACTGGAACACATCACGGATTTGTACGACTTTTATGGCGAATTGACCGGGATGCGCGTAGCGCGCAAGCACATCTCTTGGTACACCAAGGGTTTGGTGGGTTCAGCCAGCTTTCGGCATAACATGAACCAATTGCAATCCATCCCCGAACAGCAGGCCGCGATTAACCAATTTTTTGGCGAGTTACAGCATCAAAACGAACACTTGATTTACGCAGAACATGACGAAGAAGAGGCGCTGGCAGCATGATCACCGACAACGATAGAAGAAGCGTACAGAGAAGGGGCGCTGGCAGCATGATGAACGAGAGCGATGTGAGCGCCTGTGTGCGCCATGCAATGGACTGTTATTTCAGGGATTTAGACGGCGAAGTGCCGCAAAACGTGTATGACATGGTGCTGCAGTGTGTGGAAAAACCGCTGCTGGAAACCGTGATGAAGCATGCTAAGGGCAATCAAAGTAAGGCGGCAGAAATCCTTGGTCTCAACCGCAACACGCTACGTAAAAAACTCGCACAATACAGCATTTCGTAACTTTAATTTAATCTCATTATGACCATCAAACGTGCGCTTATCAGCGTATCCGATAAAACCGGCATTGTTGAATTCGCCCGCGCTTTGCGGGCGTTTGATGTCGAAATTCTTTCTACCGGCGGCACAGCCAAACTGTTTCGTGACAACGACATCCCGGTTATTGAAGTCAGCGACTACACTGGTTTCCCTGAAATGCTTGATGGGCGTGTCAAAACACTGCATCCCAAGGTGCATGGAGGCCTGCTGGGGCGGCGCGATTTGCCTGAGCACGTATCAGCCATGCAAACGGCAGACATTCCTAACATTGATTTGTTAGTGGTTAACCTGTACCCGTTCGAGGCGACTGTCGCCAAGCCGGATTGCACGTTGGAAGACGCGATTGAGAATATTGATATCGGCGGCCCGGCAATGGTGCGCTCTGCCGCCAAGAATTGGAAAGACGTGACGGTGCTGACTGATGCTTCACAATATGCAGACGTGCTGGCAGAGATGAAAAGCAATGGCGGTACTACCAGCCAAGCA
Source organism: Methylophilales bacterium (assembly GCA_021414145.1). Classification (GTDB taxonomy): domain Bacteria; phylum Pseudomonadota; class Gammaproteobacteria; order Burkholderiales; family Methylophilaceae; genus CAILHX01. Next base: position 4,752 of record JAIOOY010000003.1, read on the forward strand.
ACACGTTTCGCCTTGTCTGTAGCCGCTTTCAACCGTATCAGCAATTATGATGGTGCAATCAGCGACTATTTGTCTTCTTTCAACGCGGACGGAACGCGTAACCCTTTCCCTGCACAAACCAATGGTCGTTTCGTTAAGTTGCAAGACTTACGCTATGGCGAAAATCCACACCAGCAGGCTGCGTTTTATCGGGATTTGTCACCCGCTCCGGGTTCATTGGTTACTGCAGAACAATTACAGGGCAAGGAGCTTTCCTACAACAACATCGCGGATGCCGATGCCGCTTGGGAATGCGTGAAGTCGTTTGATACGACCGCCTGTGTCATCGTTAAGCACGCCAATCCATGCGGCGTGGCTGTGGGTGCATCTACGCTTGAAGCCTACAACAAGGCGTTCCAGACCGACCCCACTTCGGCCTTCGGCGGCATCATCGCCTTTAACCAGACCGTGGATGTTGCAGCGGCAGAAGCTGTTTCTAAGCAATTCGTTGAAGTACTGATTGCTCCGGATTTCACCACTGAAGCGCTGGCGGTATTCAAGGCAAAAGCCAACGTGCGCGTGCTGAAGATTGCGCTACCCAAAGGTGGAGCCGGTGCTTGGGAACAAGGGCGTAACTCACACGACACCAAGCGCGTAGGCTCCGGTCTCTTGATCCAGACCGCGGACAACCATGAGATCAGCCTGAACGACCTGAAGATCGTCACCCAGAAAAAACCAACACCGGAGCAGATGCAAGACCTGCTGTTTGCCTGGCGCGTCGCTAAATACGTAAAGAGTAACGCTATCGTGTTCTGCGGTAACGGCATGACCTTAGGCGTGGGCGCAGGTCAAATGAGCCGTGTGGACAGTACCAAAATCGCCGCTATCAAGGCACAAAATGCGGGTCTATCGCTCAAAAACTCGGTGGTGGCTTCAGATGCTTTCTTCCCCTTCCGTGACGGCGTGGATGTGCTTGCCGAAGCGGGAGCATCCTGCGTCATTCAGCCCGGCGGTAGTATGCGTGACGAAGAGGTGATTGCCGCTGCCAACGAGCATGGGCTGGCAATGGTACTCACAGGCGTTCGCCATTTCAGGCACTAAGGCTATGAAAATCCTAGTCATCGGCAACGGCGGGCGCGAACATGCTTTGGCGTGGAAACTGGCGCAAAGTCCCAGAGTAAGCCGTGTGCTTGTGGCTCCCGGCAATGCAGGGACGGCGCTGGATCCAGACATGAAGAATGTGCCGATTACCAAGATTCCGGTGCTGGTAGAGTTTGCCAAGCGTGAAAAGATTGCGTTGACCATCGTCGGGCCAGAAGCGCCGCTATCACAAGGTATCGTCGATGCGTTCCGGGCGGCTGGACTGAAAATATTCGGCCCCACCAAAGCTGCAGCCCAACTCGAATCTTCCAAGGATTTCGCCAAGGCCTTCATGGCACGGCACGGGATTCCCACCGCCGCTTACGCCACATTTAGCGATATTGCAGCGGCGCACGAATATGTGAAGCAACAAGGTGCCCCCATCGTGGTTAAGGCCGATGGTCTGGCTGCGGGCAAAGGCGTAGTCGTGGCCATGACCGAAGATGAAGCACATCAAGCGATAGACATGATGCTGGCCGATAACAAGCTGGGCGAGGCCGGTGCGCGCGTGGTGATTGAGGAGTTCTTGGAGGGCGAAGAAGCCAGTTTTATTGTGCTGGTAGATGGCGAACATGTGCTGGCGCTGGCCTCCAGCCAAGACCATAAACGTTTGCAAGATGGTGACCAAGGGCCCAACACCGGCGGCATGGGAGCGTATTCTCCTGCACCCGTAGTGACCCCCACCATACACGCCAAAGTGTTACGCGAAATCATCCGCCCCACTGTGGAGGGCATGGCAAAGGATGGCATCCGCTATACCGGATTTCTCTACGCGGGGCTGATGATAGATAAAAATGGCGGAGTCAAAACGCTGGAGTTCAACTGCCGCATGGGTGACCCGGAAACGCAACCTATCATGATGCGCCTGAAGAGCGACTTGGTGACTTTGTTCGAGCACGCGGTGGATGGAAAACTAGACCAGGCGGAAGCGGAATGGGATAGACGCACCGCGCTGGGTGTGGTGATGGCATCTTTTAACTATCCCGACACACCGCGCACTGGCGATGTGATTCATGGTCTGCTGAAAAAACAAGAAGACGCGCATGTGTTCCATGCCGGGACTGCGATGAAGGATGGTGAAGTTGTCACCAGTGGTGGTCGCGTATTGTGCGTGACTGCGCTGGGTGAGACGGTGAAAGAAGCGCAGCGCCGTGCCTATGAGATCGCAGAAGGCGTCACCTTTGATGGCCGCCAGATGCGGCATGATATTGGCTATCGCGCCATCAAACGATAGTGCGCGCTTTAAGGCAACATCTCAAGAATGGCGGGGTCATCGCCTATCCCACAGAATCCTGTTTTGGGCTGGGCTGCGACCCGCGCAACCGTGACGCGGTAAAAAAAATTCTGCGCCTGAAAAAACGTCCTCAAGCCAAAGGTCTCATTCTGGTTGCCGCCCATGTGCGCCAATTGCGCCCTTACCTCAAACCGCTAAGCCCTGAGCAACAGCAACGTACTCAGTCCACATGGCCGGGGCCGCACACTTGGCTGATTCCTGCTGCGGCCAATTGTCCGGCTTGGCTCACCGGCAAACATCACAGCATTGCGGTACGCATCACTGCCCATCGTGTCGCCGCACAGCTTTGCCGCGAAGCAGGCATGGCACTGGTATCCACCAGTGCTAACATGAGTGGTGGGAAAGCGTCTCGCACCACGCGTGAATGCGCGCGATTATTTGGAAGCCGCGTGATGGTGCTGCCCGGAATTATCGGTAAACAACGCAAACCTTCAACGATTCAGGATATTGTCAGTGGCAAGGTGATTAGGGCTTAAACATGGATTTTGAGGCAGTCAAAAATTATCTGTTAACGTTGCAAGACCACATCGTGGAGGCATTGCAACGTGCTGATGGTAAGCACTTCATTCATGACTCATGGCAACGCCCAGAAGGCGGCGGTGGCA
>JAIOOY010000079.1 GCA_021414145.1 Methylophilales bacterium
GGTCATAGAGCCTATGGCGCCAATCATGAACCCGCAACGTTTCACCGATCAGGCCAAGGTGGAGAAATGGTTCGGGCGTAACTGCAAGGATGTGCTGGAGCGCACCTGTACTGCTCAGGAAAAGGGCGACTACATCCAGTACCTGGTGAATATCAAATAGGAGAAGATCATGAAAAAATGGATGCAGATAATATTACTTATTTCCAGCGTCACTGCTGCGGGCAGTCTGCTTGCCAGCGGCGGTGGTGAAGAGGGCGGTGGCCGACAGTTGCCAGCAGTAGTCAATGCCAAATGGAAGGCGGAATGTAGCAGTTGCCACATGGCTTATCCCCCCGGCTTGTTGCCTGAGCGTTCCTGGAAAAAGATGATGTCCGGGTTGGATAAACACTTTGGCGAGAACGCTACACTTGACCCGCTAACCCGTGCCGAGATCGAGCAGTTCCTCGTGGCCAACAGCGCGGATAAATCTGATAATCGTCGCTCGCACCGCATTGCCCAGTCCATTGCCGCTAACGATGTGCCGCTACGTATCACCGAAACGCGCTATTTTCAAGGCAATCATGATGAAATCTCACCCGCCACCTTCAAGCGTAAAGCCATAGGTAGCGCTTCCAATTGCATCGCTTGCCACCAAGGGGCGGAACAGGGCAATTTTTCGGAGTCGCAAATCAAGATTCCGCGTTAACATTCGCTTATGAGAGTGCTGCTCGTAGAAGATGATCCGCTGCTGGGTGATGGCGTTAAAACTGGCCTAAAACAGGCCGGCTTCGCTGTTGATTGGGTGGTGGATGGCAGGCTGGCGCAACTGGCGCTGGAAAGCGAGGAGTATGCCTTGGTTGTGCTAGATATAGGCTTGCCCAAGATGTCTGGGCTGGACTTGCTCAAATGGCTGCGGCAACGCGGCAACGAACTACCGGTGCTGATACTGACCGCACGTGACACCGTCATCGACCGGGTGAACGGGCTGGACACTGGCGCGGATGATTACCTGGTCAAGCCGTTTGATTTGGATGAGTTAATAGCACGCCTGCGTGCGTTGTTACGACGATCTAACGGTAAATCCAATCCTATGTTGCAACACGGCGATATCGCTCTGGATATGGCCGCACACGCGGCAACTCAGCAAGGCCGTCCGGTTGAACTCTCTGCACGTGAGTTTTCGCTTTTGCAGGAGTTGCTGCAAAACACCGGTCGCGTACTGTCGCGGGAACAACTGGAACAGCGTCTCTATGGCTGGGGAGAAGAAGTCGAGAGCAATTCGGTCGAAGTCCACATCCATCACCTGCGCAAGAAATTGGGGTCAGACCTGATCCGTACTGTGCGCGGAGTCGGTTACACCATAGATAAGATCTCATAAATAAAAAATGAAATCACTGCGCCTACGCTTAGTCTTGTCCCTCCTGCTTGGCTTGGGCGCAGTGTGGGGAGTATCGGCGTGGGTTGGACATAAAGAAGCGCGGAACGAGGTTGACGAGTTATTCGATGCACAACTGGCCCAATCCGCCCAAGCGATACTGGAAAGTTCCCGTCATACAATCCATGAGCGCCGTGAAGATGGAGATGACGAACCCGGTTCAATGGACACGCCCGGTTTGCACCAGTATGAACAGAAGCTGATATTTCAGGTATGGAGCGCAGATGGAACGTTGTTGCAACGCTCTCCAGATGCACCGGAGAAGATGATAGGCAAGCCTTCACCCGGGTACCAGACGGTCGTTGGCGAGCAGGTGTCGTGGCGGGTACTGACAAGACTGGATCAGCATGGTGAATACATGGTGCAAGTCGCTGAGCCTTTAGCCAAACGTGAATTATTGGCACGACACATCGCCTTCAAAATATTGCTCCCGACTTTGTTGGTGTTGCCATTGCTGGCGTTGCTGATTTGGTGGTTCGTCGGTGCCGGATTACGCCCACTACGTGACATCAGTCAGCAGGTGCAGGCCAGAGCGGTCAACAGGCTGGACGCATTAAAAATTAACGAGGTGCCTGATGAAGTAGCCCCTTTGGCGCAGGCTTTAAACGAGCTGTTTGGTCGGCTTCAGTCAGCTTTTGAGAGTGAAAGGCGCTTTACCGCTGACGCAGCGCACGAGCTACGAACCCCGTTGGCAGGACTCAAGATACAAGCGCAAGTGGCGATGCGTGCTGTTGATGAGGAAGAGCGCAAGGCAGCACTGGAGAAAGTGTTGCAAGGAGTGGATAGGGCTACGCATTTGATCGCCCAGTTGCT
>JAIOOY010000096.1 GCA_021414145.1 Methylophilales bacterium
AAGGCACCAGCAAAGAACCCTTATTTGCTGATGGGCTATATTGCGCCGACCTTTAAAGATCCCGCTGATTGGGAGCCCTACGCTCTGGAGATTTTAACGGGCGTGCTGGATGGTAATGCTGCCTCGCGCTTGAACCGCAACCTCGTGCGCCGCGACCGATTGGCGGTAGAGGTGAGTGCAGGTTATGACATGATCAACCGTGGTCCTAGCCAGTTTGAATTCGACGCAACACCTTCAGAAGGGACTAGCATTGCAGATTTGGAGCTTGCCATTCGCGGCGAGATTGAAACGCTGAAAAATGAAGGGGTAACCGAAGAAGAGCTGCAGCGCGTAAAAGCCCAGGTGATTGCAGCAGATGTGTATAAGCGCGACTCTATGTTTAACCAAGCGATGGAAATCGGCATGCTTGAAAGTACAGGTCACTCATGGCGCGATCTGGCAGACTACACCAAGCGTCTGCAAGCGGTGACACCAGAGCAAGTTCAGGCCGTGGCACGTAAATACCTCGTTGATGATCGCTTAACCGTGGCTATCCTCGACCCACAACCGATAGACGAAAATGCACCTAAGAAGGAAGCTCCACATGGTCGCCACTAAAAAAAGTTTATTCAGCATTGTTTTTTTCGCCTTCATCACCACAGCTGCCCACGCCGGACTCCCTATTCAACACTGGCAAAGCGCATCTGGTGCTCAAGTATATTTTGTTGAAAATCACGACTTACCCATCGTGGATGTGAGCGTTAATTTTGCCGCTGGCAGCAGCCAAGACACGCTGGAAAAAGCCGGAACCGCCGCTATGACGCAACGCCTTCTGACATTGGGCGCTAGTGGCATGACGGACGACGAGATTGCCAACAAATTTGCGGATCTTGGTGCGGTTTTGGGTGGTGATTTCGACGTGGATCGTGCGAGCTTGAAGCTGCGCACCTTATCCAGCGAGCGTGAAAAATCGGCCGCGCTGCAATTACTGGCATCGCTGCTACAAAAACCGGATTTCCCGGCCAAGGTGCTGGAACGTGAAAAAGCGCGCACCATTTCTGGCCTGCAAGAAGATGCCACCTTGCCGGAAAGTATCTCCAACCGGGCTTTCACGGCAGCGCTGTACGGGAGCCATCCTTACGCGCTAGACGATGCTATCACTCCAGAATCGGTCGCCAAACTAACGCGCGATGACCTTATCGCGTTTTATCAGCGTTATTACACACGAAACAACGCCGTCGTGGCTATTATCGGCGATTTAACCCGCTCGCAGGCCGAGCAATTGACTGATCAACTAACCGAGCAATTGCCGCAGGGACAAGCTGTAACGGCACTGCCCGCTGTGCCATTGCCGCAAGCTGCCGTGGAAAAACGCATCCCGCATCACGCCGCGCAATCTCACATCTTGCTGGGTTACCCCGGCATCAAGCGCATAGATCCTGACTATTTTGCGCTCTATGTCGGCAACTATATTCTGGGCGGCGGTGGCTTTGTGTCGCGCTTGACCGAGGAAGTCCGCGAAAAACGCGGCTTGGTGTACAGCGTATATAGTTACTTTGCACCACTGCGCGAGGCAGGACCTTTCCAAATAGGTTTGCAAACCAAACGAGAGCAGACCGGGCAAGCGCTGAGTGTAGTACGCGATACCTTGAAGAAATTTGTAACAGATGGCCCTACAAGCAAAGAACTGAAAGCGGCTAAGGACAACCTCACCGGTGGCTTTGCGCTACGTTTGGATAGCAATAGCAAAGTGCTGGATTACTTAAGCGTGATAGGTTTTTACGACTTGCCGCTGACCTGGCTGGATGACTACGTGGGTCATGTCAACAAAGTGACGGTGGCACAGATTAAAGACGCTTTTTCCCGCCGTATCAAGCCCGACAACATGGTGACTATCATCGTTGGCAACACCGAATAAAAAAGCGGGGATGTTACGCATTTGCGGTGGCATGTGGCGCAGCCGCGTGTTGCGCTTTGCTGATGCCGAAGGCCTGCGACCCACACCCGACCGTGTGCGCGAAACACTGTTTAACTGGCTGGGGCAAGAGTTGCACGGTCTCAAGTGTCTTGATTTATTTGCTGGCAGCGGCGCTTTGGGGTTTGAAGCTGCATCACGTGGCGCTGCAAACGTGGTGATGGTGGAAAATCACTTACCAACAAACCGCACCTTGCTGGAAAATGCGAAATTACTGAATGCGACGCAGATTCAGGTCGAACGCAGCGATGCTTTAAGCTTTTTAAGCACCAATCATCAACAGTTTGATGTGATATTCCTAGACCCACCGTTTCATCAACAATGGATAGAAAAACTGATGCCGCAAATAGCCGATAATCTGGCTATCAATGGCTTGGTGTATGTAGAAAGCGAAACAGCGTTTATCGCAAGTGAGCCCTGGAAAATTCACAAACAAGGCAAAGCGGGCGCAGTGCATTATCACCTGTTAAAATACGGGGATGGAACATAAAGCTATTTACGCGGGGACTTTCGACCCTATCACGCACGGCCATGAAGACGTGGCTAGGCGCGCTGCCAAGCTTTTCCCACAAGTTATCGTCGCGGTAGCGGATTACCCCGGCAAGAAACAATTGTCCTTCAACACCGCAGAACGCGTGGCAATGGCCAAATCTGTGCTGGCAGACTGCTCCAATATCACGGTCATGTCCTTTACTGGTTTGCTGATGCAATTTGTACGTGAACAAAATGCCCGTGTCGTGATCCGTGGATTACGTGCAGCTTCTGACTTTGAATACGAGTTTCAACTGGCGGGCATGAACCGCAGCATGTTCCCCGAAATGGAAACCTTGTTTTTAACTCCAGCAGACAAATATATGTTCATCTCCGCAAGTTTGGTGCGGGAAGTTGCGACTCTAGGCGGTGATGTCAGCAAGTTCGTCTCCCCTTTAGTCGCAGAACAACTGCTACAAAGAATTAAAGCTTGAGCCATGTCATTACTCATTACCGACGAATGTATCAACTGCGACGTATGCGAGCCGGAATGCCCGAATGACGCGATATACCAAGGCCAGGAAATCTACGAAATCGCATCGCACAAATGTACCGAATGTGTGGGGCATTACGATACCCCACAGTGTGTGGAAGTGTGCCCGATAGACTGCATCATCTTGCATCCTGACGTTCGGGAAACTCAGGATGAATTGATGCAGAAATACCACCAGCTCACCGCGGCTAAAGCCGCTTGAATTTCAAAAGGAATCAACTATGCGTATTTTGCACACCATGTTAAGAGTCGGCGACCTCAAGCGTTCCACCCAGTTTTACACACAAGTGTTAGGCATGAAAATTCTGCGCCAAGAGGATTACCCCGATGGCAAATTCACTTTGGCTTTTGTCGGCTATGGCACAGAGCAGGACAGTGCGGTGCTGGAACTCACTCACAACTGGGATACGCCCAGCTACGATTTGGGCAAAGGCTTCGGCCATATCGCCATAGAAGTGGACGATGCCTATAAGGCTTGTGAAGAGGTCAAAAAAGCTGGTGGTAAGGTGGTGCGCGAGGCCGGACCGATGATGCACGGCACCATCGTGATAGCCTTTATTGAAGACCCCGATGGCTACAAAATCGAGTTTATTCAAAAAGGCACTTGGGGTAAGCATTAAGCCACCATGCGACGCAAACTCATAGTCGGCAACTGGAAGATGTACGGCGACTATGCCTCTAACGAGGCATTGATGGATGCTCTTTTGTCTGGATTGCGTGACCTTCGCAACGCCGATTATGCGGTGTGCGTGCCGCATCCTTATTTGTTCCAGGCGCAAGCCGCGCTCAAAGGCAGCAACATCGGCTGGGGTGGGCAGAATATGAGCCAATTCACCGGCGGTGCGTTCACTGGTTCGGTCGCCCCGCAAATGCTGGCTGATTTCGGCTGCCAGTACGTGATCATCGGTCATTCAGAGCGGCGCGGAGCCTTACATGAAACCAATCCCATGGTCGCCGCCAAATTCGCTGTGGCGGTACGCATGGGTATCAAACCTATTCTTTGCTTAGGCGAAACTCTCGAAGAACACGATGCAGGTCAAGCACACGATGTCGTGGAGCGCCAACTGAACGCTGTAATGAATGAAGTCGGTGTAGAAAATTTGGGTAAAGGCATACTAGCCTACGAGCCAGTGTGGGCGATTGGTGTGGGGCGCGGAGCCAGGCCAGAACAGGCGCAGAGCATACATGCCTACCTTCGTAAGCTGGTCGCCAAAAAAAGTAAAGATGTCGCCAAAGAGATAAGAATCCTACATGGGGGTAGCGTAAAACCCTCAAATGCGGCAAAATTGCTGGCTATGCCTGATATTGATGGGGGTTTGGTGGGCGGCGCATCTCTTGATGCCGCAGACTTCGTCCCCATTTGTCGTATCGCACATTCATTTTAAGTAGAGAGTAGGTCTGATGGAAGCTATCATTTTAGTCGTACACGTACTGGCAGCACTAGGTGTGATTGGGTTGGTGCTAATACAACATGGCAAGGGTGCGGACATGGGTGCCGCCTTTGGCAGCGGCGCTTCTGGCAGCCTGTTTGGTGTTACTGGCGCGTCTAACTTCTTGAGTCGCAGCACGGCAGTGTTAGTGGCTTTATTCTTCGTCACCAGCTTGAGTTTGGCATATTTGTCCGCGCATAAATCCAAATCATCCAGTGTGATCAAGGTTCCGCAACAAACCATGCCACTACCCAAACTGGCCGACAAGCCAGCCGCGCCGACAAAAGAAATTCCTCAGTAACTGCAGCAAAAGCCGTCGTGGTGGAATTGGTAGACACGCTATCTTGAGGGGGTAGTGACGAAAGTCGTGAGAGTTCGAGTCTCTCCGTCGGCACCAACAAAGAGTTCAACAAAGTACAGAATTGGCTGTATTGTTGTCCAACCTAGGTCTTTTCGAAGGAGTGATAATGAAAA
>JAIOOY010000095.1 GCA_021414145.1 Methylophilales bacterium
CTTGTATGTCGGGGTCGTATTGCGCCAATTCCTGCAAGATATGCTGCGCGGCGGATAGCTGCCGATCCACTGTCAGGTCGCCCTCTGAAAGCAAATCACGGCACTCTTGCCCGCCCGTTATGATGCTGGCGGCGTGCGTGAGTCTGGAATGCTCCTGCTGCAAAGCTTCCCATTCTTCTGCGATGGTATTGAGTTGGGTAAGCTCACGCACCTGATCGCGCAATTCAGCCAGCTCTTCGGCATAAGCGCTCGCATTTTTCTCCATCTCCGTGCGGCGTTCGAACAGGGCGCGCCATTGTTTATGGGCGATAGCAACCTGGTTTGCGAGAGGGGAAGCACCAGCAAAGTCATCCAGCAATACCCGCTGGCTGGAGGTTTTGAGCAAGGAGTGATGTGCGTGCTGGCTGTAAATATCCACCAGTAAGTCACCGGCTTCTCGTAATTGCTGCATGGTGGCGGTGGCCCCGTTGATGAAGCCGCGGCTGCGGCCATCGGTATAAATGACGCGGCGCATCAGGCAGGTGTTGCCGTCTGCCAATTCGCCATCTTCCAGCCAGGATTTCAGTTCTGGTAAATGGCTCACATCGAACTCAGCGCTGATATCGGCCTTTTCACAATTAGCACGGACGACACCTGATTCTCCACGTTCGCCCAATGCCAACGACAGTGCGTCGATCAGGATGGATTTCCCAGCGCCGGTTTCGCCAGTCATCACCGTCAGCCCAGACGAGAAATCCAGTGCTAGCTGGTCAACGATGACAAAGTCTTTGATGGAAAGCGAACGTAACAAGATTAACCCTAATGTATAGCGCAGACGACATCGCCTGCTAACTCGCCACAGTTTTTCAACCCCAGCGCAGCTTCTGCCGCAACACCTCGTAATGGTTATGCCCTTGCGGGTGCAGCAACGTCACCGTGCGCTCGTCGCGTTTAACGCGCACCTTGTCGCCCAAACTCAGTACCACATGTGGCAAGCCGTCCACATGGACTTTTGCATCTTCGCCATGTTCATAGGTGATTTCAATCTGGCTAGCGCTACTGATAGTAATCGGGCGATTGGTGAAGGTGTGCGGGCAAATCGGCACGATAGCGATGGCATCTAGCGCGGGGTGCAGCACTGGACCACCAGCGGACAAGGCATAGGCGGTGGTACCCGTCGGCGTGGCGACTATCATGCCGTCCGAGCGTTGGCGATTCAGCACTTGACCATCCACTGCCAGCGTCATCTCGATCAGTCGTGAAGTATCACCTTTGCTCACCACCACGTCATTGAAGGCGCGGCCTTTGCTCAGAAGTTGCCCGTCGCGTTCAATGTGCACACATAGCATGATGCGCTCTTCCAGAGTGTATTCGCCAGCCAGAATTTTTTCCATTGCGGGCAGCATTTCGTCAGAAGAAATATCGGTTAAGAAACCAAACTTGCCACGATTGATGCCCACCAACGGAATGTTCGTTCCCATCAAGCCACGTCCGGCAGTGAGCATCGTGCCATCACCACCTACCACGATGGCGAGATCAATATCGCTGCTCATGGCTTTAAGAGATTGCGTTGGGTAGCCTTTAATATCCAAACGCTCGGCAGTGTATTCTTCAACCACTATAGCCAGCTTGTGTGCAGCCAGAAACTGCACCAAGGCCAGCATCTGGTCACGGATTTCAGGGCTGTTATGTTTGCCAATTAAGGCGACTTTTTTAAATGGATAACTCATAAGCACATTAAACCATAGGCCATCATCTGGCGAAAGGTCGCTCAGACAATGTAGAATCAACATTGGATATGGATCAGCGCGCGCAAGTTTTACTTAAGACACTAGTTGAGCATTACATCAGTGATGGTCAACCGGTGGGGTCGCGCACGCTTTCCAAGCGTTCCGGGCTCGATTTGTCGCCCGCTACCATCCGTAATGTGATGTCGGATTTAGAAGAAATGGGCTTCGTCGCCAGCCCGCATACATCTGCTGGGCGGGTGCCAACGCCACAAGGGTATCGGTTTTTTGTGGACACGCTACTCAAGATTCAGCCGCTGCAACAACTCGAAATCGCTCGCTTGCAAAGTGAATTGTCATCACCTGATCCCCAGCAGCTTATCACTTCTGCAGCCAATATGCTGTCTAGCCTTACTCAATTTGCTGGATTGGTGATGCTGCCTAAGCGTAACTCGGTGGAATTCCGCCAACTTGAGTTTTTGCCGTTGTCGGAAAAACGTATTTTGGTGATCATCGTGACTACCGACGGTAACGTTCAGAACCGTATCATCGTCACTGACAAGGCCTATTCGGCCTCAGAACTGGTCGAAGCGGCTAATTTTTTCAACCAGCACTACACCGGTTGCACCTTTGAAGCGGCACACAAAAAACTGCACGAAGAATTGAGTCGGATGCAAAGCGATGTGACCAAGCTTATGTCTGCTGCTCTGGAAGCCAGTAGTCACGCCATGGAGGCTAGTAACGACGGGCTGGTGATGGCCGGCGAGCGCAATTTGTTACGTGTGGACGACCTGTCCACCAATGTTGCTTCGCTCCATAAGTTATTTGAAGCCTTTGAGCGGAGGAGTGCATTGTTACAACTGCTGGACACCAGTCGCCGCGCCGAGGGTGTGCATTTGTTTATCGGTGGCGAATCCGGTTTTCTGCCATTGGATGAATGCAGCATGGTGACTGCCCCCTACGAGGTTGACGGTCAAGTGGTCGGCACACTGGGCGTGATAGGCCCCACGCGTATGGCCTATGAGCGCGTGATTCCGATTGTGGACATCACCGCACGGTTACTTTCTAGCGCATTATCCACACACTAAGGAATCCCATTGTCTTTTTATACTCCAGAACCGCCTTATACCCATGGCACCTTACCGAAAGTTGGCATTCTGCTGGCCAATCTTGGTACGCCCGACGCACCTACGCCGTCGGCCGTGCGTCGCTATCTCAAACAATTTCTGAGCGACCGCCGTGTAGTGGAGATTCCAAGGTTCATCTGGTGGTGCATTTTGAATCTGATCATCCTCAATGTGCGCCCGCGTAAGTCGGCTGCAAAATACGCGCTGATATGGACTGCACAAGGTTCCCCGCTGCTGGTGCACACTCAAGCACAAGTAAAGGCGTTGCAGGGGGAGCTGGCAAATCGTATTCAATCGCCTTTTGCGGTGGAGTGCGGCATGAGTTACGGTAATCCGTCTATTGCCTCGGCGATGGCAAAATTGAAGGCACAAAACTGCACTAAAATTCTGGTGATGCCGATGTACCCGCAATACGCCGCCAGTAGTACAGCATCTGCTTTTGACGCGGTGTGGAATACCTTGTTGCATTCTCGCAATATGCCGGAGATACGGACCGTTCGCAGCTATCACGATCATCCTTCTTATATTGCGGCTTTGGCTGAGAGTGTGCGCCAGCATTGGGCAGCTAACGGTCAGCCGGAAAAACTGTTGATGAGTTTCCACGGTGTGCCCAAATACACCTTGGTCAAGGGCGACCCCTATCATTGCCTGTGTCAGAAAACAGGGCGTTTGCTGGCAGAAAAACTAGGGCTGAGCAAAGAGCAATATCTGGTGACCTTTCAATCACGTTTCGGCGCGGCAGAATGGCTACAGCCCTATACTGCGCCTACCTTGGCTGCGTGGGGCAAAGCGGGCATCAAAAAAGTGGATGTTATATGCCCCGGTTTTGCTGCCGATTGTCTAGAAACACTCGAAGAAATTGCTATGGAATGTAAAGCCGAGTTTCTAAATGCCGGCGGCACTGTGTTCAACTACATCCCCGCGTTGAACGAGCGCCAAGAATGGATAGCGGCGCTAGCCGACATTGCGGGCGACCATTTGCAAGGCTGGGTAAGCGCAGAGTGGGACGCCTCAGCAGCGCAGCTAGAAGCGAATAAAAGCCGTGAATTGGCAATCGCGATGGGAAGCGCTACTTGATTATCATCACCGGCGGTGCCGGCATGATAGGCAGCATGATTGCCTGGCAGCTTAACCAGCAGGGGCGGCGGGACATTGTCATCGTGGATAGGCATACCCATGACGAACAGTGGCAAAACCTGTGTCACAGAGACTATGCGGATTACCTGGACAAGGACGAACTGCTGCCTTGGCTAGCGAGCCGAAACAATATTGAAGCCATTATCCACATGGGCGCTATCAGTGCTACCACTGAGCGTGATTGGAATAAGTTATTACAGGATAACGTGCGTTGTAGCCAATCCTTGTGGAATTGGTGTGCTGTCCACAAAGTGCCATTTTTTTATGCCAGTTCTGCTGCTACTTATGGCGATGGCAGTCAAGGTTATGACGATGCGGAAATTGATGGGTTACGTCCCCTTAATGCCTATGGATATTCCAAACAATTTTTTGATCAATGGGCAACGCGTCAGGTCAGTGAGGGCAATGCCCCACCGCGCTGGGCGGGATTCAAGTTTTTTAACGTCTACGGTCCCAATGAATACCACAAAGAGCGTATGGCGAGCGTGGCCTATCACAGCTTCAACCAATTCCGTGAGCTGGGTACGGTGCGACTATTCAAGAGCGATAAACAAGATGTGGCTGATGGCATGCAACGGCGCGATTTTATCTACGTAAAAGATGCGGCCAAAGTTGTAAGCTGGTTTGTCGAGGGCGCACGACCGAATGGGATTTATAATCTCGGTACTGGTCAGGCACGACCCTTTTTGGATTTAGCCAATGCGGTGATGACCAGTAGCGGAAAAACACCCCATATCAGTTGGATCGCCATGCCGGACGACCTCAAAGGCAAGTATCAGTATTTCACTCAGGCGCGTATGGACAAGCTGCGTGAGGCGGGATATCAACAAACTTTTTGCTCGTTGGAAGATGGTGTGCGAGACTATGTGCAACATTATTTAATGCAGCCAGACCCTTATTGCTAGCCATTATGACCAATTCCACCGACCTCATCCGCAGTTCGATCGCCGCACATCAGACCTTGCTGAGTCAGATTGCGCCACTCATTCCCAGCATTGAACAAGTTGGGCAGCGACTGAATGCCTGTCTGAAAAATGGTGGCAAGATACTGCTCATGGGCAATGGAGGCAGCGCGGCAGATAGTCAGCATATCGCTGCCGAAATCGTGGTGCGTTACCAGACTGAAAGACGTGGTTTGGCGGCTATCGCGCTGACTACTGACACTTCTATACTTACCGCCGCAGGTAATGACTTCGGTTTTGAGCAGATTTATTCGCGCCAAGTGGAAGCACTTTGTAGTGAAAGGGACGCAGTGGTAGGCATTTCCACTTCCGGCAATAGCGTCAACATCATCCGCGCAATCGCTACTGCACGCGAACTGGGGGCTACCACCATCGGCATGACAGGCGTGGGAGGCGGCAAACTGGCGGCGCATTGTGACTTTTTATTGGCCGTACCCTCACCTGTCACCGCGCGCGTGCAGGAGATGCACATCCTCATTGGCCATATTCTTTGTGAATTGGTAGACCATGCACACACAACTGCTTGAATCTTATGAGCGCCATCTGGCAGCTTGTGGCAAGGACAACTGGGTGCTGGTCATCGGTGACTTGATGCTAGACCGTTATTTGTTTGGCAAAGTGGAGCGCATCTCGCCCGAAGCGCCGGTGCCGGTGATGCTCATTGAACGCGAGACCGAATGCGTCGGCGGTGCAGCCAATGTAGCGGCCAATCTGGCTGGCTTGGGCATGACGGCCCATCTTTGTGGATTTGTCGGCGCAGATGAGGACGGAGGCCGTCTGCAACGCGCCATCCGCGACATCAAAGTCAATACTCAGAGCTTAGTACAAACACAAAACCACAGCACCATCGTCAAAACTCGTGTCGTTGGTGGGCATCAGCAAATGTTGCGCCTGGACCGAGAAAATCATGCGCCTTATTCCGCCAAAGATGCTCAAGTTTTGCTGGATGGCACATTGCAACAATTGTCGCAAAAGCCCGCCGTGGTCATTCTCTCCGACTACGCCAAAGGAGTGCTAACCCCTCAATTCTGCCAAGCAGTGATTGCTGAATGTAGATTTTTAGGTATTCCTGTGCTGGTTGACCCTAAAGGGCAGGACTTCAGCAAATATGCCGGTGCTACAGCAATCACCCCGAACAAACGCGAAGCCGCAGAAGTTTGTCAGGCAGACATCCGTAATAACGCCATTTTATTGAGTGCTGCCGCAAAACTCCGCGCGGACTTGAATCTGGACTTCGTCGCTGTGACGCGAGGTGAAGAGGGCATGTCGCTGGTGGATGCCGATACCACCACCCACATTCCTGCCACCGCCAAACAGGTATTTGACGTATCCGGCGCTGGTGACACCGTAATTGCCACGCTGGCGATGGGTATGGCGATCGGGATGCCGGTAATAGAAGCGCTGCATCTAGCCAACGTCGCCGCCGGTATCGTGGTGGGTAAAGTGGGAACGGCCCCCGTTGCTCGTGCAGAATTACTGGTCGCTTTATCTCAAGCCGAGACCCAACAACAAGCCGACAAAATATGTAGCCGCGACCAAGCCATCGTTCGCAGTCAGGCATGGCAAGCGCAAGGCGCAAAAGTGGTGTTTACCAATGGTTGTTTTGACTTGCTGCATGCAGGACACGTTACCTATCTGGAACAAGCGCGGATTTTGGGCGATAGGCTGATTGTAGGTTTGAACACCGATGCCTCGGTGAAAAAACTGAAAGGCGAAAACCGCCCGGTCATTCACGAGGCTGACCGCGCCAGGGTCTTGGCCGCACTGGAGGCCGTGGATGCGGTAGTGCTATTCGATGAAGATACGCCATTGGATTTGATTAAAGCCCTCAAGCCGCAAGTTCTGGTGAAAGGTGACGACTACGCAGAGGCCGATGTGGTGGGGGGTGCTGAAGTCAAGGCCTGGGGAGGAAAAGTGGCCCTTATTCCAGTAGTTCCGGGACGGAGCAGTAGTGGGATTATTAAAAAACTTGCGTCATAGTACCTAACCCGCATGAAAATCACCCAGATTATGTTAGCCAAAGGATTTGGCGGTGCCGAGCGGCATTTTGTGGACTTGTCGCTGGCGCTTGCTGAGCTTGGTTATGAGATTCAAGCGATATGCCACTCTAAGTTTGCTAAGCAAAGTGAATTAAAAGCACATCCCAACATCAAGGTGCAGACGGTCAATGTGTTGGCGGTATGGGATCCTTTTGCACGCTCACAAATACGTCGCCTGATTGCAGAATTTCAGCCCGCCGTGATTCACGCCCATCTGGCACGCGGAGCTTTTATCGGCGGCAAGGCAGCCAAGGCATTAAACATTCCAGCCGTAGTGAATCTTCATAACTACATAGATCTCAAGTATTACCACAACATCAGCGCTTTCATCGCTGCCACCGAAGATCAGAAAAAATACCTACTTACGCACCACATAGCCCCTAATCAAATTACCGTGATGCCGCATTTTTCCATGTTGTCTCCGGTTGCCGTCAAGTCTTTCCCAAAAGATCGGCCGCTGACCTTCGTGGCTTTAGGGCGTATGGTGAAAAAGAAGGGATTTGACGTATTGTTGCAAGCCTACAGGCGCTATTTGGATACAGGTCAGGACGGACGGTTAATTATTGGTGGCGATGGAGCCGAGCGTGGTGCATTAGCCAAGCTGGCTGGGCAACTCGGTCTTGCTGATAAAGTGAATTTTTCCGGCTGGGTGGAAGATGTAGCCAGTCTTTTGGCGCAAGGCGATGTGTTTGTGTTGCCTTCACTGGATGAACCTTTCGGCATCGTGGTGTTGGAGGCGATGGCCAGCGGTAAGCCCATCATCTCCACCCGTACCCAAGGGCCCATCACCATTTTGGGCGACAACTCCGCTTTTTTCGCTGAGATAGGTGACGTGGAAACGCTTGCCGATGCCATGCTGACAGCCAGTACCAAGCCTGCTTTGAGTAAGCAAAAAGCGCAAGTGGCGCTGGAG
>JAIOOY010000081.1 GCA_021414145.1 Methylophilales bacterium
AAAACCTTCACCCTATACCCATAACATCGTAGGCTATTGGGAGCGCCCACCACAGGATATTCGAGTCTATGCACTGGGTAATAGCGTCATCCACGAGGATGTGAATCGTGGGTATATGGAAGCCAAGGAAACCAAGGCGAAATTGGGTCTGGATAAACTCATCCAGCCCATAGACCACTTGGCTACAAGGGTATATAGCCAAAATCGTGAAGTGGCGATTCTGGAATACCTTACGCTTTCCAGTTACTACTATTGGGGCTCATACGATATTGAAGACCAGAGCTCCTCCACCAATGTCACCAAGAGTATCCATTACGCAGAAGAAAGCATCAGCCCTGCCAAGGTTTTCACCGCCGCCAATCACCCTTATTTTGTCAATCATCTGGTGGGTAAACCGTCACCCACGGAGAACTTCGTGCGTAACTACGGCCCGCGTCTGCACCATGTGGCGCTGAGTGTGGCGGATGGTGAGACGCAGGGGCAGGCGAATATTGATTATGTGGTGGATGCCATCAAAGCGAAGGGTAAGGACTTTCTGCTGGATGTGATTGGTTCCAAGGAAGAAGGCCTGAAGCAGATATTCTCCAGCGCGTCAGAACACTCTTCTCTGATTGTGGAATACGTGCAACGGTTTGGCGATTTTGAAGGTTTTTTCACTAAACAGAATGTGGCTGGGCTCACTGAAGCCGCTGGCGTGGAAGAAAGCTTGAAGCTGTTGCAAGCAGAGAGCACCGGCTGAGATGACTATCCGTGTGGCTCTTAGCCATAAAACTCGCTATATCTACGACCAGCCGGTGCAGCTTGCGCCGCACATATTCCGGTTGCGGCCAGCGGCACATTCGCGCACGCCGATTACTGCCTATTCGCTGAATATCAAGCCGGAAAAGCATTTTATCAATTGGCAGCAAGATCCGTTCGGCAACTATCTGGCGCGTGTGGTGTTTCCAGAAAAATCCACCGAGTTATCCATTGAGGTTGATCTCATCGCTGAGATGACGGTGATCAATCCTTTCGACTTTTTCGTTGAAGACTACGCCGAGCACTATCCGTTTCAATATCCTGAGCAATTACAGAAAGAGCTGACACCTTACCTGGAGATCAAGGAAAACGGTGTTTTGCTCAAGGAGTTTCTGGCAGGGATTCCACGTGACAAGGTTGCCATCGTCAATTTTCTGGTGGACATCAACCAACGCGTTAATCGCGCCATCAATTACTCCATTCGTATGGAACCTGGTGTTCAGACATGCGAAGAAACACTGAGTAAAAAACTCGGTTCTTGCCGTGATTCTGGTTGGTTGCTGGTGCAAACCTTACGGCATCTTGG
>JAIOOY010000083.1 GCA_021414145.1 Methylophilales bacterium
TAAGCTGCTAGCGACTGCTCCAGGGGCAATTGGCCATTTTCCATCTGTGCCACCAAAGTTTCCAGTTCAGTTAGCGCGGTTTCGAAATTCTTGGGGGCTTTTGTCATAAGGTTGTCATTATAAAGCGACGGATGTGCAAAATCTCATCTTGGCACACTGAGTGTGCCATTGGGTATTCATGCCAGTCTACGGAATAGCCTATAGTTGCCAGTTGCTTGTTGGAAGCTAAGGCAATTTCTGGCTTGATAATCTCATCGAAAGTGCCGTGCGCCATAAAAATGGGAATATTTGCGTTAGCTGGGCTCTGCTCAGCTGCCAATGATGCATGTAGTGGTAGATAGGTAGAGAGCGCCATCACGCCAGCGAGCCTTGTGGGATGGCGCAGGGCGGTGTGTAACGCAATGGCACCGCCTTGTGAAAAGCCTGCGAGCAGGATGTTTTCAGTCGCCACGCCACGTTTTACTTCCTGTGCGATGAGGCTTTCAATTTCTGCTTGTGAGCGGCGTATACCCACATCATCTTGCGGACTACCTAATTCCAGCGAAAAAATGTCGTACCAAGCACGCATGGCATAGCCACCGTTAAGGGTGACTGGCATCACTGGTGCATGAGGAAAGATGAAGCGTATGGGTTTTTCTAATTTGAGTTCTTGGGCGATGGGCAGAAAGTCGCTGCCATCCGCCCCCAAGCCGTGTAACCAGATAATGCTGTGTTGCGGATGGGGTGAGGTTTCAAAAGTAATGTGTTCTAGCATAGGGGCGGATTTTCTCATGTTTTTTACTGTTAAACCCATGAATTTTGGGCTATGCTAGACGCAAACCCCATCTTAAATCACAGGGCAAAAACAAATGAAATTCAAAATCCCAAATTCGATCAAACAGCACGGTACTCGCGTCACGCTTGGTTTGTTGGTGGTGCTGATTTTCTTACTGCACAACTATGGTTCTTTGCATTTTGAAGCGCTGGATAGGATGGAAAATTTTGCCTACGACGCACGTTTGAATTTGACGATGCCAAGAGGTGTTGATCCGCGTATTGTGATTGTGGACGTTGACGAGCGCAGCTTGTTGGAGCAGGGTCGCTGGCCGTGGAGTCGTAACAAGCTAGCGAATATGATGGATAGCCTGTTTGATTATTACAAGATAGATACACTGGGTTTCGACGTGGTGTTTGCGGAGAAAGACGAGAGCTCTGGCTTAAAAACACTGGAGAAAATAGGTAAGGAAAACCTGCAAGCGGATAGCAATTTCAACAACGCTTTGGAAAAAATACGTCCCACTTTGGATTACGACCAGTTGTTTGCCAATAGTATCAAAGGCCGAAAAGTTGTCATGGGCTACTACTTCCGGTTGGATGAAGGGGGCAAGGATAAAGGCGAGGTTGGTCAGTTGCCCAAACCGGTATTTGCCAAAGGCGAATTTGACCCAACTGCGGCTATTTTTGTAAGCGGCAATGCTTATGGAGCCAACTTGCCAGTGCTGCAACAGGCAGCTTTTTCTGCAGGGCACTTCAATCCGTCTGTGGATAGAGACGGTATTTCGCGTCGTATCGCTATGGTGGAAGAGTTTAAAGGCTCTCTCTATGAGTCGTTGTCGCTCGGTGTGGCTCGTGCTTATTTGGGCGTTGATAAAGTTGAGGCAGGCTTTGCCGCAACGGGAGTAAGCGATGATTATGCAGGTTTGGAGTGGCTCAAGCTGGGGAAAAGACATATTCCCGTGGATGATCAAGTTAGGGCACTGATTCCCTTCCGCGGTCCGCAGGGCAGTTTCCCATACGTCTCTGCTACCGACGTGCTCAATCATAAAGTAGACCCCAAAGTGCTAGATGGTGCAATTGTGCTGGTGGGTACCACCGCACCTGGCTTGCTGGATTTACGGGCATCGCCGGTTGGTAGCGTTTACGCTGGGGTAGAAATGCATGCCAATATGGTGGCGGGCATTTTGGATGAGAGTATCAAGGAAAGTCCGGCTTATCTTCAGGCGGCTGAGTTTTTATTGATATTGATTGTGGGCGTTGCACTGGCATTTGGCTTGGCGGTCACCAGTCCGTTGTGGGCGACACTTTGGGCGACAATCGCTTTGGGAGGCACTCTGGCGCTTAACTTCTGGTTGTGGACTGGCGTGGGTTACGCTTTCCCCATCGTGCCGAGTTGGTTGATGATGACTATCTTGTATCTGCTGAATATGTCCTACGGTTTCTTCATTGAATCGCGAGGAAAGCGCCAATTGGCAGGGCTGTTCGGGCAATACGTGCCACCGGAGTTGGTGGATGAAATGGCCAAGAATCCTGAGGCGATTTCGATGGAAGGCGACAGTCGCGAGATGACGGTACTGTTCTCGGACGTGCGCGGTTTTACCACCATTTCTGAAGGCCTAGACCCTAAAGAGTTGACGCAGTTGATGAACGCCTACCTCTCGCCCATGACCTTTGTGATTCAAAAACATAGAGGCACGATAGATAAATACATGGGCGATGCGATTATGGCTTTCTGGGGCGCACCGCTGAAAGACCCTGACAATGCCAAACATGCAATGGAAGCGGCGATGAGTATGATTGCAGAGTTGGAAACCGTGAATGTCGCGTTTAAGGAAAAGGGTTGGCCGCCGATTAAAATAGGCGTGGGTTTGAACACCGGCACCATGACCGTGGGCAACATGGGATCCTCTTTCCGCATGGCCTATACGGCGATGGGCGACGCGGTGAACTTGGGTTCACGCTTGGAAAGTATTACCAAGCAGTACGGTGTGGCGATTATCGTCAGCGAATTCACCAAGGCCGCAGTGCCGGATTATCTTTACCGCGAGTTGGACAAGATACGCGTCAAGGGTAAGGACGAGCCGGTGACCATCTATGAGCCGCTAGGCCATGCTGACACTATAGACCAAGTGACCAAAGACCAGCTCAAGCGGTATGACGCTGCCGTGGCGCTGTATGCTGCACAAAAATGGGATGAAGCTGAGGCCGCGTTCAACGCTTTGCTGAAAGAGGATGATCGCTATCTCTACCGCGAAGTCTATCTGCATCGAATTGCCGAGTTCCGCGAGGAATCTCCAGGCGAGAATTGGGATGGGGTCTACACTTGGAAGACCAAGTAGAGCTTAGTTAAGCCTTCATGCAAATCAAAATATTAGGATGCAGTGGTGGCATAGGCGGTGATCTCAGGACCACCTCATTTCTGGTTGATGACGACATCCTCATAGACGCTGGCACGGGTGCCAGCGATTTGAGCATTGAAAGCTTGGCGGCGATAGACCACATTTTCGTCACCCACTCACATCTGGATCATATCCAGTGTATTCCGCTAATGGCGGATACCATTATCGGCATGCGTGATAAACCTGTCGTCATCCACGCTACTAAAGACACTTGGAACATCATCAAGAACCATGTATTCAACTGGAAAGTATGGCCAGATTTTACTGTAATTCCTGATGCTGTGAATCCGGTCATGGTTTACCAAGAAATTAAAATGGGTGAAACCGTAGAATTGAATGGGCGGCGATTTACACCCATTCCAGCCAATCACGTGGTGCCCGCCGTGGGCTACCATATAGAGGGCGAGAAGGAGAGCATGGTTTTCACCGGGGATACTACTGTCTGTAGCGCATTGTGGCCGGTGGTTAATCGCATTCAGAATTTGAAATATCTGATTATTGAAGCCGCATTTGCAGAAGAAGAGAAATGGCTGGCAGAACTGTCCAAACATCTTTGCCCTTCTCTGCTTATAGCTGAATTGCACCAGCTCAAACGAGCAGCGCAGATTTATATCACCCACCTCAAGCCGGGCGTGGGCGAAAAAATTATGCAGCAAATCGGCCAAGCTGCCCCAGAGCTTGATGCGAAACCGCTATTTAATCAACAAATTTTTGAGTTGAGCTGATATGACAATAGATGTCTCATTACTAATGAATTTTGAGCCAGTAGGCCAACTAACACTAGAGCATAGAAGCGAAATTGCTGGTATGAGCAAGCAATACGAGGTTGCCCAAGGCTTAGATGTGTTGCGCGTGGTTACAAATACACCCGGCAGGTCGGTTTATCTCAGTCGTGGAGAGCTTTTGGTGAACTATCAAGACGGTAGCGAAGAGTCGCTGAGCGTTGGTATAGCCGCTGCTCGGCACCCTATTGTTGGCGGGCGTAAGGTGGCGAAAAGCGCGGTGGCGCTGAGTACGGTTGAGGTGGTGTTGATAGACAGCGACCTGATAGACCTCATGATGACTTGGGAGCAAGCCGCCAATGCCAGCCAGCCGGAGTTTTTAGAAGACGAACTATGGGCGGCGCGCTCAAAGCTTAACAAACCTATAGACATAAAATTGGGCGCTATCGGTATGTTTGGTGTGAATAAATTGCAAGGTGGGGCGTTCAATCGTCTACCTTCAGCCAATATTGACGAGCTTTTTCGTCGTATGCAAAGTGTCCAGGTAAAGGCTGGACAAGTCATTATTAAGCAAGGTGAAGAGGGCGACTATTACTATCTGATAGAGTCTGGAACGGCTGAAGTCACACGTTTTTCCAGACCAGACAAACCACCTCAGGTGCTGGCCAAATTGGGTGAGGGGGACGCGTTTGGTGAAGAAGCACCAGTTTCTGATAACCGACGCAATGCAAACGTTACTATGATTTCTGATGGCGTATTATTGCGCTTGAGCAAGCAGGACTTTATTGAGCTGATGAAAGCGCCATTGCTCAACACAATAAGTAGAGAGGAAGCACAGAAAAAAGTGTTAGGTGGCGCGGTATGGCTTGATGTGCGTACACCTTCCGAGTTTGATTATGATCGCGTCTTCCCTGATGCGATTAACGTGCCATTAAGCGATATTCGCAGCGAAATGCCGCATTTGGATAAGCGCAAAGTGCATATTGTGTATTGCCAATCCGGACGACGCAGCTCGGCAGCGGCGTTCATTATGTCGCAACTTGGTTTTGAGGTTTATATGGTAGAGGTTGCCCCAGTGACCAAATGAAAAAGCGGCCTGCTGGCCGCTTTTTCATGCATTAAAGCGAATTACTTTGCTTCCAGTACTTTCTTCAAGTTCGGTAAGCCGGCATCAAATACACCAGTCACGGCTTTGACTGCCGATTCGTCATCCTGGCCAGCAGGAATAGGTGGATTGAGTGTGTACATGCGATAGAAACGTGCCAGCCATACTACTGTGGTTTCCCCAGCACCAGGGCCGGCCTTTACCGTCATGGTGGCGTTGTAGTTGGTCACTGGTAGTACACCTTCAACGATTTCGTATTTCAGTTTCATATCTTTATCGTCGCTGGATTTCAGACGTTCCAGAATAGTGCCGCCGTCCTTGAGAGTGAGGGTTCGGAAGGTATCTTCGCCCTTGGTTTCCACTTTGGTGCTGGCAACAGGAGGCAACCATTTGTGTATACCGCCGAAGTCTTTAACCATCGCCCATACTTTGGCGGGGTCGGCCTTGATGACGATTTCTTTTTCTACTTTTTGTGGCGACGGGCCATGCGCGGCAGCGGTTAAAGGTAACAGGGCTGTAGCGATGAGTACGAGTAACTTTTTCATGCAAATTTCTCCAATATAGTAAGGTCAAAAAATCAATGTGCTGCCACTGCAATGAACTGGCCGAAAGCCCGGCTTTGTTGGCCGGTGGGGATGCTTGTGACGAGTTTGTTGCTGGTGGTATCAATCACTGAAACAAGGTTGTCGCCCCAACTGGCGACGTAAATCTGCTTATTACTGTAACTAATGCCTTCCGGCACGCTGCCGACGGTGATAGTTTTCGTCACGCTTCGGTTGATAGCATCTATCACCGAAACGCTGTCGTCGCCGGTGTTGGTGACATAAATAGTTTTTCCGTCGCCACTCAGCGCCACACAGTAAGGGTGATCTTTGACCGCTATGGTAGCGCTTAGGCGTTCAAATGGAGCATCTATCACTGACAGGCTGTTGCCATAGACGTTGACCACGTACAGCACTTGCCCATTGGGGCTTAACGTCAGACCGAAAGGATGCTGGCCGACGGCGATACGGCGTACCACTTTACCTTGTTCTAAATTGATGACAGCGACATCGTTGCTATCACGGTTAGCTACCAATAAAAATTGGCCATCATGGCTTTCGACTAGACCCGCAGGGGCTTTTCCCACGGCTAGGCTGCGTAGCATTTTGTTGTTAGCTGTATCAATTGTCAGCACTTGGTCGGCAAACCAATCCGCAACGTATAGCGTTTTTTCATCGCGACTTAAAGTTAAGCCCACAGGAGAGCCATCTAGTACGATTTCCGAAATAACTTGGTTGGTGGTGCTATTGATCACCGAAATGGATTGGCTTTCTACGTTGGAAATAAATACACGATGCAAACTTGATGCCACTGCGACGCCCACTGGTGCTTTACCCACAGGGATGGTGCTGATTACTTGATTATTCTCCACGTCAATCACCGAGACGCTGTTGCTACCTTGATTGGTGATATAGGCAAATGGTGCTGCACCTGCTTGGATGGTAAGCAATATCAGCAATATTGGTAGGAATTTTAGAATGAAGGACATCAGCAAGGAAAACGGCTAGATAGGGTTTATGGTTGACGCGGCAGTATAAGAGTGAGTTTTATTCCACGCAACCACTGAATCATCCTTTCATTCATGAGCGAAATGTGAAAAAATCGCGGGTAACTTAAAGGATTTTTAATCATGATAGATCGGGATGGTTACCGCCCGAACGTAGGCATTATTTTATGTAATGCCCACAATCAGGCGTTTTGGGGCAAACGTATACGCGAAGACTCTTGGCAGTTTCCACAAGGCGGCATTAAGTCAGGCGAAAGCCCAGAGCAGGCCATGTATCGGGAGCTGGAAGAAGAAGTGGGGCTAAAGCCGGAGCATGTGAAGATTCTTGGCCGCACCAAGGATTGGTTGCGCTATGACGTTCCGGAAAACTGGGTCAAGCGCGAATGGCGTGGGTCTTACCGAGGGCAAAAGCAAATCTGGTATTTGTTGCGGCTGGTCGGGCGCGATACGGATGTTTCGTTACGTGCCAGCGAGCATCCGGAATTTGATGCCTGGCGCTGGAGTGAATATTGGGTGCCGTTAGAGAGTGTGATCGAGTTCAAGCGCGACGTTTATACCCGTGCGTTAAATGAGCTTGCGGTTTATCTGAAGCCCCCACGCAAAGCCGTAGCCCACGCTTGAGGATGCTTACAGTGTGGCGAGGATAGTGCTGCCAGCGCTGACTTTATCGCCTAGGCTGACTTTTGGGGTGGCGGTTAGCGGTAAGTAAATATCCACGCGTGAACCGAATCGGATAAAGCCAAAACGTTGGCCTTTAGTCAGTGGGCTTTTGGTTTCTACATAGCAAAGAATGCGTCGCGCAATCAAGCCGGCAATCTGTACGCAAGTCACGTCTTTTCCATCCAGCGTTTTAATCCACAGGGCGTTACGTTCGTTTTCCAGTGATGCTTTGTCCATCGCCGCGTTGAGAAACTGGCCTTCAAAATACCATTGTTGCTGAACTGCGCCATCAACTGGACTGCGGTTGGAATGCACGTTAAACACGTTCATAAATACGCTGATTTTGAGTGCATCACGCTTGAGGTATTCGTCATAAGCCTTCTCCACCACGATGACCTTGCCGTCGGCGGCTGATACCACGGCGTTGACATCACTAGGAATGTCGCGTGGCGGATCACGGAAAAATTGCAGAATGAATAGCGTGACTATCCACAAAGGGATAGCCCAAGACCAGCTGTAGACACTGACGATAGCCGAGATCGTAGTTGCGATAGCCAGAAATGGCCATCCCTCGCGGGCGATGATGGGGTGGGGATAGCTCATAGTTGGTCGTCGCTAGTAGGTGGTCGTTAGCTAAAATGCGTTAGTAGCCAGTTTTAACTAGCTACTAACGACTAACGTCTATCAACTAGTTCTTCGATTGATCCACCAGCTTGTTTTTGGCAATCCAAGGCATCATGGAACGCAATTTTGCACCAACTTGCTCAATAGGATGGGCAGCATTCAAGCGGCGACGCGCGGTCATTTCCGGGTAGTTGGTGCGGCCTTCCAGAATGAATTTTTTGGCGTATTCGCCATTTTGGATGTTATCCAAGGCTTCTTTCATTGCCCAGCGCGATTCTTCGTTGATGACTTTCGGGCCCGTCACATATTCGCCGTATTCTGCATTGTTGGAGATGGAATAATTCATATTGGCGATGCCACCTTCGTACATCAAATCCACAATCAGCTTCATTTCGTGTAAGCACTCGAAATACGCCATTTCTGGAGCGTAGCCGGCTTCTACGAGGGTTTCAAACCCTGCCTTGATCAATTCCACACAACCGCCGCACAAGACGGCTTGCTCGCCGAACAAGTCGGTCTCGGTTTCCTCACGGAAATCGGTTTCAATCACGCCACCCTTAGTGCCACCATTGGCTGCCGCGTAGGACAGTGCAATGTCCTTCGCCTTGCCGCTGGCATCTTGATGTACGGCGATCAGGGAAGGTACGCCGCCGCCTTTGACGTATTCTGAACGCACGGTGTGGCCTGGACCTTTGGGAGCAATCATAATCACGTCCAAGTCAGCGCGCGGTACGATTTGGTTGTAATGGATGTTGAATCCGTGAGCAAAGGCTAACGCTGCGCCTTTTTTCAAATTAGGAGCGACTTCAGCATGGAAAATGCCTGCCATGGTTTCGTCCGGTAACAAAATCATCACCACATCCGCGTCTTTCACCGCTTTGGCGATGTCTTGCACCACATGCCCAGCTTTTTCAGCTTTCGCCCAAGAAGAACCCTCTTTACGCAAACCGACAGTGACTTTTACGCCGGAGTCTTTCAGGTTTTGCGCGTGCGCGTGACCCTGTGAGCCGTAACCCACGATGGTAACCTTCTTCTTTTTGATGATGGAGAGGTCGGCGTCTTTGTCGTAATACACTTTCATAATGTTTCCTTAACGAGTCTTTAGTAAATGAATGGGATCAAACTTTGAGTATGCGATCACCACGTCCGATGCCACTGGCACCGGTACGCACGGTTTCAATAATGGCACTGTTATCCAGTGCCTCCAAAAAAGCATCCAACTTGTCACCGGAACCAGTGAGCTCTATGGTGAAGCTACCGTCTGCTACATCAATGATGCGGCCGCGGAAAATCTCGCACATGCGCTTCATCTCTTCGCGATAAGCGCCGGTGGCTTTGACCTTGACCAGCATCAACTCGCGCTCGATGAAACGGCCATCGTTGAGATCCAGCATTTTCACCACATCCACCAGCTTATTGAGCTGTTTGACGATTTGCTCAATTACTTCGTCGGAACCGGAGGTCACAATGGTCATGCGCGATAGCGTTTCGTCCTCAGTCGGAGCGACGGTGAGAGACTCAATGTTGTAACCGCGTGCCGAACACAGGCCAGCAACACGGGAAAGCGCACCAGCCTCATTTTCCATCAGCAAAGAGATGATATGTTTCATGCGAGCTCTGGCCTTTCCGCAGTTTTGGCTGCTGGATTATTATCGCCCATAATCATTTCCGAGATTCCCTTGCCGTTCGGCACCATGGGGAACACGTTTTCCTTTTGGTCGGTGATGAAATCCATGAATACAAAACGATCTTTCATGGCAAACGCCTCTTTCAGCGCGCCTTCAACATCTGCGGGATTCTCAATCCTCATACCCGTATGACCGTAGGACTCAGCTAATTTGACGAAATCGGGCAAGCTGTCCATGTACGATTCCGCATAACGGTTCTCGTAAAAGAATTCCTGCCACTGTCTTACCATTCCGAGGTAGCGATTGTTGAGCATGATGACCTTGATGGGCAAGTGGAATTGCTTGCAGGTCGACAGCTCCTGGATGTTCATCTGGATGCTACCTTCACCGGTCACGCAGGCAACCTGTGCCTTGGGGTCGGCCAATTGGCAACCCATGGCGTAGGGCAGGCCAACGCCCATGGTTCCAAGACCGCCGGAGTTAATCCAGCGACGAGGCTTATCAAATTTATAATATTGTGCCGCCCACATCTGATGCTGGCCTACATC
>JAIOOY010000099.1 GCA_021414145.1 Methylophilales bacterium
CCTCCTATCACCAGCACATCCACATGATGATGCTTGTGGTCGTAGGTTTCCGTATCGGCTTCCACAGGTGAGGAACCATAGCCCGCCGCGCGGCGGATGACGTTTTCATACATTGGCCAAAGCTTAGCTGGCCATTTGAAGGTTTTGTAGTAAAAGCCTGCGGGCATAAAGCGAGCAAATTTGCCACCTATGCTTTTCAAATCGAAGGACAAACTAGGCCAGCCACTGGTGCGTTTGGCAATGAGACCATCATAAAGCTCTACCTGAGTGGCTTTAAGGTCGGGTGTGGTTTTAGCACCGACGTCTATTTGTACCAATGCATTGGGCTCTTCCGCCCAAGCGCCGACGATGCCGCGCGGTCTGCCATATTTGAAGCTACGTGCCATGACTTTGACGTTGTTAGCCAGCAGAGCGGAAGCCAGCGTGTCGCCTTCAAAACCTTGATAGGTTGTGCCGTCAAAACTGAATGAAATACATTTTTTTGGGTTGATACGTATATGTTGATGGAGGATACGAGTACTCATGCTTTTACCTCGGTTTCGTATGCTTTTTTACCTTCTGCCAGCGACCACACGCCATCAATCGCGTGGTTGGCGGTGTTGCGTTTGACTACGAAAAATTTGCGGCAACCAGTGCTATGTCCCCACATTTCCCAATGCCAGCCTTTGGGGTTCTTTTTCATGAACAAATAATCGCCCCACGTTTCATCGGTTTGTGATTCCGGCTCGGTAGGGCGGGCAATGAAGGCTTCACCGCCGTAGCTGAATTCTTCTTCTTCGCGATCTTCGCAACAATGGGGGCATCGGATAACAAACATAGATATTCCTTAATGAGCTACGCCAGCCGCGCCGTGCTCGTCAATCAAGTGGCCAGTATGGAAACGGTCTAATGAGAAGGCCACATTTAATGGGTGAGGGGCATCATGGGCGATGGTGTGGGCAAACACGTTGCCGGAGCCAGGAGTGGCTTTAAACCCACCAGTACCCCAGCCGCAATTGAAGTACAAACCCTTAACTTTGGTCTTGCTGATAATCGGGCAAGCGTCAGGTGTGGTGTCTACGATGCCGCCCCATTGCCGATTCATACGGACTCTGGAAAACATGGGGAATAACTCGATGATCGCGGCGGCGGTGTGTTCGATGATGTGCGGGCTACCGCGTTGGGTGTAGCTGGTGTAGTGATCTATGCCAGCACCTATGACCAGCTCACCTTTATCTGATTGGCTCACGTAACCATGAACAGCGTTGGACATGACTACCGTGTCCAAGCATGGTTTGAGCGATTCTGAAACAAAGGCTTGTAAGGGATGACTTTCAATTGGCATACGGATGCCCGCCGCCCTTGCCATCACTGAAGAATGCCCTGCCGCCACGCAGCCAACTTTCGCGGTTTTGATATAGCCACGGCTAGTCTGCAAGCCTTTGATGGTGTCGTTTTCAATATCCATCGCGGTGACCTCGCAGTTCTCAATAATATCCACGCCATAGTGGCTAGCAGCGCGGGCAAAGCCCCAAGCCACGGCATCGTGCCGCGCAACTCCGGCGCGGGGTTGAAAGCTGGCACCCATAATGGGAAAACGTGTGTTTTTGCTGGTGTTGATCAGTGGAATGCGCTGTTTGACTTCCTCTGCGGTGAGTGCCAATGCATCAATACCATTCAAATTGTTGGCATTTACGCGGCGCTCGATGTCGCGCATATCTTGTAGGGTGTGACCTAGGTTGAACACACCACGTTGGCTAAACATCACGTTGAAGTTGATATCTTCAGTCAAACCTTCCCAAAGTTTTAGTGAATGTTCATAAAGCAGGGCTGCTTCATCCCACAGGTAATTGGAGCGCACGATGGTGGTGTTGCGCGCCGTATTGCCACCGCCGAGATAGCCTTTTTCGACCACCGCAATGTTCTTCACTCCATGCTCTTTAGCTAGATAATATGCGGTTGCCAGACCATGCCCGCCAGCGCCGATGATAACCACGTCATAGCTGGATTTAGGAGCAACACTTTTCCAAGCAGGTTGCCAGCCTTGGTGCTTGTTGAGGCCTTGGGTGAAAAGTTTCCAGAAAGAATAGTCTTTGTTCAAACCGCCTCCAATTACGTTGTCTTGGTTTTAGAAATGCCATTCTCAGATTTTGGCACTAATTAACTGTACTAGAGCAGACCATTCCTTTGCTTAATGCGACATGTGTCGTTTTGGGCAAAGAAAAAGCCATAGCAGCACGTGGCTGCTATGGCTTTTAAGTAGGCCTAAAAATTAAACGCCGAGATGCTTTTTAACAGCGTCCAAGCCGGACTGACCGTCCATCGTGGTTACGCCATCCAGCCATTTATCCAGTACGCCTGGGTTCTTGGCAAGCCATTCTTTTGCAGCTTCATTTGGAGCTTTTTTGTCCATGATAGGCAGCATCACTTCGTTTTCCATACCAACCGAAAACTCAAGATTGGTAATAAACTTGCTTACGTTGGGGCAACGGGTTGCCAAGTCGTTGGCTACCACTGTGTAAACTTTGGCTTCACCATAATTAGGACCAAAGAAATCATCACCACCACTCAGATAAACAATATCTTGCTGAACGTTCATTGGGTGAGGTGCCCAACCCAAGAACACAATCCACTTCTTGTCTTTCACTGAGCGACTTACTTCGGTCAACATGCCGGCTTCACTGGATTCCACCATTTTGAAACTTTTCAGACCAAACGCATCTTTACTAATCATGTCGGCAATCAGCTTGTTACCGTCATTGCCTGGCTCGATGCCGTAAATCTTGCCATCGAGTTCTTTAGAGAATTTGGCAATGTCAGCAAAGCTCTTCAAACCTGCATCGTAGGCGTATTTGGGAACTGCCAGTGTATATTTGGCACCTACCAAATTCGGCTTATCGAGAACGGTGATGGCTTTTTCCTTAAGAAAAGGGTCAACAATCGGGGTCATGGAAGGTGACCAGTAGCCGAGGAATACGTCAATTTGGCTCTTCTTCACGCCTGCGAAAGCGATTGGTACCGAGGCGATGGTGGACTCAGCTTTGTAACCCAAGCCCTCCAGAACCACAGAGGAAATAGCGGTGGTTGCGGTGATGTCGGTCCAGCCAATGTCAGCGAATTTTACTGTGCTGCAAGCTGCACCAGAGGCAGATGCGGCAGCCTCAGGCGCAGCGGCTTCATCTTTCTTTCCACAGGCAGTTAAAACCAGAGAAAAAAGTGTGGCGATTAAAACGGATTTAGCTAACTTGTTCATTTTGACTCCTAAGATGGTGGGTGTTGCTCAAAAGGACAGCATGCAAAACCCCATGCTTGGGGCTAGAACAGCAACATTATAACGCTCAAAAAATAAAGACATTATGTGGTAATAAGTTATCGCGATGACGCATTGCTTAAATACTAGATTACGACAGAAACTTGTTCAATCGCGCCATTCCTCCTGTTCAAATTAGCCAGTAGCATATTCGCTTATTCTTGGCTTGATGGTGGATAAGTGTATAGGCGGTATCGGGTTATGTTGTCGCCGCTCAGCACTAGGAGAATAACCAAAAAGCGTACGATAGGCTTTGCTGAAGTGGCAGGAAGACTGGAATCCACAAGCAACAGTGATGCTCATCACCGACATCTCGGTCTGTAGTAGCAAGCTTCTGGCGCGGCGTAGGCGCAGATTAAGGTAATAGTGCATAGGTGTCATGCCTAGTGTGTGGCGGAACATGCGTTGCAAGTGGCGTTGCGAGAGTCCTGCCAAGCGCGCCAGCTCATCTAGGGTGAGCGGTTCCTCGATATTAGCTTCCATCAGCGCCGAGACCTCCACAAGCGCTTTGTGGCTATAACCCATGCGGGCTGCAACCGGAATGTGCTGCTGATCCTTACTATCACGCGCCCTCACCATCATGAATTGATCAGAAATCTCCGCCACCAGATTTTTGCCAAACTGCGCAGCAACAAACGCTAGCATGAGATCTAGTGGCGCAGTGCCACCAGCACAGGTGCAGCGATTGCGATCAATCACAAATAGCTCTTCCATAAAGCTGATATGGGGGAACTCCTCGACCAGACTCACCATATTTTCCCAATGGATGGTGCAACGATAGCCATTCAGTAAGCCAGCTTTTGCTAGCGCATAACTACCGGTACACAGCCCCCCCAGCCATATGTCATGCTTGCTGGCTTGGGTCATGAGTTTTACGACATCTGCATTTGCCGCATCGCGCACATCTACGCCACCACATACCAATAGCACGTCTGGTATGTGGGAATGATCAAAGGTTGTGGTCTTGAGTAAAGACAGACCATTGCTGGCAGTGACTGGGTTGCCGTCGGCGGTGATGACTGACCATTGATAAACGTCTTCGCCGAGTAGGTAATTCGCCATGCGTAATATCTCGATGGCATTGGAAAATGCAATCATGGAGAAATTATTTAAGGTCAAAAAAGCGAAATTTCTGATCTGCGACATCTCTTTACGATACATACGGATCTCTCTGTGAAGAAAATTCCAGCATAAAAGTCTAGTGAGTTTATTGCTTCTTTGCTGTGACCACAATCTCTTTAGAGTAAGTGAA
This sequence comes from Methylophilales bacterium, assembly GCA_021414145.1. GTDB lineage: Bacteria > Pseudomonadota > Gammaproteobacteria > Burkholderiales > Methylophilaceae > CAILHX01. Next base: position 4,542 of record JAIOOY010000099.1, read on the forward strand.
AAATATATCGTCCTTTTCCCAACCCAAAGATTCATAAAGTGCTTGTGCGGGTAGATTGGTTTTGGCCGTGCTTAAATCCAACCTGGCAAATCCATTGTCTGCGGCATATTGCTGTGCAGTTAACATGAGTGCGCGTCCCGCACCGGTTTTTCTGGTGTTTGCGTCTACAAATAAATCGTAAAGCACCGCAATACGTGCGGCAATAACTGAGCAAAACGAAGGATATAGTTGGCAAAACCCCACTATGTGCTCATCATCCAGAGCTACAAAAATCACAGAATCCTGCTGTTTGAGACGTTCAGTGATAAAACGCTGTGCCAAGAGGAAATTGGGTGCTTGTTCATAAAATTGGCGGTAGGCATCGAACAGCGTAGCCAATGCGCTGGTATCGTGTGGTGTGGCGAGTCGGATGATGGGCTTTGGCATTTAAGCTTCCAGTGCGGTTTGAATGACATCAGCCAGTATCTTGCCATACTGCGTAATGTCTTTGGTAGCGGCGTAGGCATAACCTATAATCAAACCCTTTTCTCGGGGTTCGCCCATGCCGTAATTGGACAATGGATATACGCGTAAACCTTGTTTGGCCGCCGCTTTCGCCACGCGCACGTCGTCGCAATCAGCATCAAATTCCACTACCATATGCAGGCCGGAATCAACTGGTGAAAGCTTTGCACCGGCACTAGCCACAGGGGCGAGCGCTTTTTGAAGTAAACGTCGGCGTTCGCCGTAGATTAGCCTTAGTCGGCGTATGTGGGTGGCGAAGTGGCCTTCCTCAATGAAGTCGGCAAGCGCGGCTTGAATCACCACTTGCCCGGGTCGCTGTAGCTCGTATAAGCCATTTTTGAAGCTCGTCACCAGTTGCGGTGGCACCACTAAATAACCCAAACGTATGCCGGGGTACATGACTTTGGAAAACGTGCCGAGGTACAGTACTCGACCATGTTGATCCATGCCTTGCAACGACGAAATTGGGCGACCTTCAAAACGGAATTCGCTGTCGTAGTCGTCCTCGATGATCCACGCATTTCGATTGGCGGCATAGTCTAATAATAGTCTTCTGCGTCCATAGCTCATTACCATGCCTTTGGGATATTGGTGCGAGGGCGTGGTGTAAATCAAGTGTGGGTTGGTTTGAAAGTCGAGCGCACTGGGAGCCATGCCTTCAGCGTCTACCGCCACCGGATGGAGCTTTAGTCCGTTCACTTGCAACACGCGTCTCGCAGCCCAGTAGCATGGATTCTCTACCCACGCCAAATCGTCCTCATCTGTGAGCAATCGAGCGCAAAGGTCTATGGATTGCTGCGTGCCTGAGGTGATTAACACTTGATCTACACTCAAATTGACGGCACGAGATACGCGTAAATAGTCGGCAATCGCCGTACGTAGAGGCAGGTAGCCGCCTTCGTGGCCATAATCCAGCAATTCTGGTTGTGGCGCACGCCATTGCCTGTTGAGCAATCGCCGCCACAACATAGTAGGAAAGCCTGAATAATCGTCTTCACCTGGTGTGAAAGGCTGCACTTCGTGACTGCTAGGCGAACCTGCCGCTGCTAGCCCGCGTTTGGAAAGGCCAAGATTTTCAGTGATGGGAGAGGGTGCGGCCGGATGTGGTGAGCTATGGTTTGAAAATTCGTCGGGTTGTTTATACGCCACATACGTGCCGCTGCCGGTTTGTGCCGACACATATCCTTCGTCAAGGAGTTGCTCGAATGCGGCGAGTATGGTGTTGCGCGACACCCTCAAGTCTTGCGACAAGCTGCGCGTAGATGGCAGGCGTGCGCCAGCAGGAAGGATGTGTTCGGTGATGGCTAATCGAATGGCTTCGTACAGCCGCCTGTGGGTAGGCATACGTGCAGGGAAGTTGCCCTGCATTAGTTGCGTGAGTAGCCATTCAGAGAGTTCCAATTGCTTCATGGTGACATAAGTGGCTCTATCAAAATAATCTAAATGGCTCTTGTTGGCTTACCAATTTCAGCGAATAATACGCTCCAGAAACCTGTAAGGCAATGTTTTATCATTCAATACAGAACTCTAACCAACATGAAATCGCCTTCTACAAAGCGCAAGCCAGTAGTTCTGATTCCCGCCGACGTTAAACAAGTGGGGGAGCATCCTTTCCATATGGCGGGGCAGAAATACATCAGGGCTGTGGCTGATGCTGCAGGCGCTCTGCCTTTAGTGATACCAGCGATAGAATCGGTAGATATAGATGAGCTGCTTTCCCTAGCAAATGGCATCCTGCTCACTGGTTCGGTCTCTAATGTACATCCTTCGCATTTCGGTCAGAAAATACACAATCCCGCATTACCATTAGATCCAGCGCGAGATGCGCTTACCATCAAGCTTATCCATGCGGCAATTGATGCAGGAGTTCCATTGCTCGCTATCTGCCGCGGGTTTCAAGAGTTGAACGTGGCGTTTGGTGGCAGTTTGCATCAGGCGGTACATGAGGTGGCAGGATTAAACGACCATAGAGAGCCCAAAGAGATGGCTGTGGATGTTCAATATGCTCCTGTGCATCAGGTTAAATTGGTCGCGAACGGACAATTGGCTGCCATCATCGGTAGCACAGACATTAAAGTGAATTCATTGCATGGGCAGGGTATAGACCGTTTAGGTGCAGGGCTGGTAGCTGAGGCGTATGCAGTTGATGGTTTGATAGAAGCTATTCATGTGGATGGGGCAGCCTCGTTTGCATTAGGTGTGCAATGGCATCCGGAATGGAAAGTACTGGAAACGCCACCTTATTTGGCGATCTTTAAGGCATTTGGCGATGCATGTACTGAAAACGCGCAAGAACGAGCGGTGCCTGATTAGGTTTTTAAATCTGAATTTGAAAACACTTGAATTATTAATCTGAAGTTAAAAATAGAAGCACCGGAGAGTAAAAATGACTGACCATAGTAATTTTAACCATGTAGACATGGATCGCTGGCTGACTGAAAACAATGTCACCGAAATTGAATGTTTGGTGCCTGACCTCACTGGCGTTGCACGCGGCAAAATACTCCCGCGCGAAAAATTTACCGCTGAACGCGCCATGCGTTTGCCTGAAGCTGTTCTCGGTGTATCGGTTACGGGTGAATCGCCAGAAGGACATGAAGGATACGACAAGGTGTTTGGATTCACCGACAAAGACATGGTGTTACTGCCTGATCCTACAACAGTCAGGTTAGTTCCATGGGCTGCCGATCCGACCGCCCAGGTTATTATGGATTGTGTCAATCATGACGGCACCCCGATTGATTTTGCCCCGCGAAATGTCTTGCGTAAAGTAGCCGATCTTTATAAAGGCTTAGGTTGGACTCCCATTGTGGCACCGGAACTTGAATTTTATTTGTTGGCCCGTAACACCGATCCTGATCTTCCCCTGACACCTCCCATTGGACGGAGTGGGCGTAAAGAAACCAGTCGGCAGTTGTACAGTATTGATGCCGTGAATGAATTCGATCCACTATTCGAAGACATCTATGACTATTGCGAAATCATGGGCTTGGAGTTGGATACGCTGATCCATGAGTTTGGCGCAGGCCAGATGGAAATCAACTTTTTGCACGATGAGCCAATGAAATTGGCAGACAAAGTGTTCTTTTTCAAGCGTACTTTGCGAGAAGCCGCGATGCGTCATGACATGTACGCCACCTTCATGGCCAAGCCTATGGAGAAAGAGCCTGGCTCCGCCATGCATATTCATCAAAGTGTGATTGATACCAAAACCGGCTTGAATATTTTCAGCAAACCCGATGGCGAGGCCTCGCAGTTATTTTTCAACTACATAGCAGGTCTGCAAAAGTATTTGCCGGCCGCCATGTGTTTGTTAGCGCCTTATGTTAATTCCTATCGACGTATCGTACGCAACGGTGCCGCTCCTATCAATATCGAATGGGGCTACGACAACCGCACGGTGGGTATACGTGTGCCGATTTCTGACCCGGATGCGCGTCGTGTAGAGAATCGTGTCGTAGGTGCAGATGCAAATCCCTATTTGGCGATGGCGGTAACACTGGCTTGCGGTTATTTGGGGATTACTGAAAATTTGCAGCCTTCACAGGTGACTACTGGCAGCGCTTATGCCCATGATTATCAATTACCACGAGGGCTTTCTGAGGCTTTGCACGAGTTGGAAGATGCAAAAGCGCTGCATGAAGTGCTAGGAAAGAATTTCATAGATGTTTATCTGGCGGTGAAAGAGACCGAATACGACGAATTTATGCGCGTGATCAGTCCGTGGGAACGCGAGCATTTGCTGATGCATGTTTAATTGATTAACGAATCGAGAACACCATGATAACCAATACCAAAGACATTCAGGCTGTTGACTCAGCACATTACATGCATCCTTTTACCGACCATAAGAGCTTGGCGGCAAAAGGGGCGCGCATTATCACCAAGGCAGACGGTATCTACATATGGGATTCAGAGGGCAACAAAATTTTAGATGCCATGTCAGGATTGTGGTGCGTCAATGTTGGGTATGGGCGTCAGGAACTTGTCGATGCGGCAACCAAACAGATGCAGGAATTGCCTTATTACAATAGCTTCTTTCAAACTACCAACGTACCAGCGGTGAAGCTCGCCGAACGCATTGTGGGTTTGGCGGGTGAAAACTACTCGCATGTATTTTTTAGTAGCTCAGGCTCTGAATCCAACGACACCAATATTCGCATGGTGCGCCACTATTGGAATACGCTGGGGCAGCCAGAGCGTACCGTCATCATCAGTCGCAACAACGCCTACCATGGCTCGACTATGGCGGGTGCGTCGCTCGGTGGTATGTCTGGTATGCACGCGCAGGGTGGTTTGCCGATTCCCGGAATTGTGCATATCGAGCAACCCTATCATTACGGTATCGCGCCGACTAAGGATAAAGATGCTTTTGGTATCGAGGCAGCCGGCTGGTTGGAGCAGAAAATTCTGGAAGTCGGCGCGGATAAGGTCGCCGCCTTCATTGGCGAACCGGTTCAGGGGGCAGGGGGCGTGATTATTCCTCCCAAAACCTATTGGCCAGAAATTCAACGTATCTGCGACAAATATGGCATTTTGCTGATCTGCGATGAGGTGATTTGTGGCTTTGGCCGCACAGGAACCTGGTTTGGCTCCGAGTTACAGGGTGCGAAACCTGATCTGATGACTTTCGCTAAAGGGGTCACTTCAGGCTATTTGCCTTTAGGAGGTGTTGTTATTGGCAAACGTGTTGCCGATGTGTTGATCAATCAAGGCGGTGAGTTCAATCATGGATATACCTATTCCGGCCATCCTGTTGCCTGTGCGGTAGCATTGGCCAACATTGACATCATTGAAAGTGAGGGCTTGGTGGAGAAGGTAAAAAACGAGACGGGTCCATATCTTGCCAAAAAATTCGCTGAACTATCAAACCATCCGCTTGTGGGGGGTGCAGAGACTTGCGGCCTGATGGCCGGTTTTGCTCTAATGAAAGATAAAGTCAATCACGTTGCATTCGATGAGTCAGTGGAAGTTGGCATGATTTGCCGTAACCATTGTTTTGCTAATGGATTGATCATGCGTGCAGTAGGTGATCGAATGATTATTGCACCACCATTGGTCATTACCATGGCTCAGATTGATGAAATGGCGGGGCTGATTTTATTCTGTCTGGATGCCACACTCAAAGAGCTTGAGATGCGAGGACTCATGAATGACGACTTGCTTAAATTGAATGCTGCGTAATTATCTATTTGGGCATGTTAAGATTATTTTAATCTCGTGAGTGTTGGCATAGTAGTTGCATACTCAATGAGGTATTTCAAAGCCTGTATTTTTTATTTTGACCTTTAGCTGGATAGACAAGGAGAATCAGAAATGAAGTCGCTATTTAATAAACGTTTGCTGGCAATGTTGGTTGGAGTCGTTGTTAGTGCAGGAGTTGTTTCGACAGCTTTTGCAGATGAAGAGAAAGTGCTCAATATTTATAACTGGTCGGACTATCTTGCCGAAGACACCATTCCCAATTTCGAGAAAGAAACGGGCATCAAGGTGCGTTACGACATCTTTGATAGCAATGAGATATTGCACGCCAAGTTGATGGCCAAAAAGACGGGTTATGACATTGTGGTGCCTTCTTCACAGTGGGGTAAGTTGCAGATGGATGGTGGCTTATTGCAAAAACTCGACAAGAAACAATTATCTAACTGGAAAAATTTGGATCCTGGCGTACTTGCGCAACTGGCAAAGCTTGATCCGGGCAATCAGTATTTGGTGGATTGGTTGTGGAGCTATACCACAGTTGGTATCAACGTGGATAAAGTGAAAAAGGCACTTGGTACAACACCGATGCCAGATAACGCATGGGATCTGGTGTTCAACCCAACCTATACGAAAAAGTTAAAATCCTGCGGTATCACCATGCTTGATACTTCATCCGAGGTTTTCCCGGTGGCACTGCACTATCTTAGTAAAGATCCTTACAGCCTCAATCCGGCCGATTATAACGCCGCTTTTGACATGTTGAAAAAGGTACGTCCTGACATCAAACGTTTTAATTCTGGCGGGCAGATCGAAGACTTGGCTAGTGGTAATGTCTGTGTAGCACTTGGTTGGGCAGGCGACTTTAATTTGGCGCGTAAGCGTTCTATTGAAAACAAGTCCGAACAAAACATCGTTGCGCTCGTACCTAAAACTGGTGGGTTGATGTTTATGGACACCATGGCCATTCCAGCGGATGCCAAACATCCTGGCAATGCTCACAAGTTCATTAACTACATACTGAGAGCAGAAGTACATGCAGGCCTTACCAATGCAGTGACCTATGCAAATCCTAATAAGGCGGCAACGGCTTTTGTAAATCCTGAAATCAAGAACAATAAAACCATCTTTTTATCTGATGCGGATATTGCCAAAATGATCCCGCCTGGCAATGTCGATAACAACACACGTCGCACCATGACGCGTTTGTTTACACGCTTCAAAACCGGTTTGTAATTCTAGTTGGGAAATTGTAGGGAAGCGCCCATAGAAATATGGGCGCTGCACTGAAAGCTTGTGACGCATTCTCTGGTAATCAATATTATTCTTAAGGGGTATTTATGGCGACAGGACCTAAGGTTGCAAACACACGCGAAGATTTGCTGCGTGTTGAGGGACTTACCAAAATTTACGATGGTGCAGTTAAAGCCGTAGATAATGTTTCGTTGACTGTCGCAACAGGTGAAATTTTTGCCCTATTAGGTGGCTCTGGATGCGGTAAATCAACCCTTTTAAGAATGCTCGCCGGGTTTGAAACGCCAACCAAAGGCAAAATCTTCCTTGCAGACGAAGACATTACCAATCTGCCTCCTTATAAACGTCCAATCAATATGATGTTTCAGTCTTATGCACTTTTCCCACATTTGAGCGTTTGGGAGAACATAGCATTCGGGCTTCGCCGCGACCATGTACCTAACGATCAAATCAAAGAACGAGTGGAATCCATGCTCAGTCTTGTGCAATTGGGCAAATATGCGCAGCGTAAGCCGCATCAACTTTCAGGAGGCCAGCAACAACGCGTTGCTTTGGCTCGTAGTCTGGCAAAACGTCCAAAATTACTCTTGCTCGATGAACCTTTAGGGGCTTTGGATAAAAAGCTGCGTGAGACCACACAGCTGGAACTGGTCAATATTATTGAAGAAGTGGGGGTCACCTGCGTACTTGTCACGCATGATCAGGAAGAAGCCATGACTATGGCCTCACGTATTGCGGTGATGAGCGAAGGATACTTCTTGCAAGTGGGTGCTCCAGATGAGGTTTATGAAATGCCGAATAGTCGCCAAGTGGCTGACTTTATTGGCAATGTTAACATGTTCGATGGGGTGGTGGAGGTGGACGAACCTGACCATGTGACCGTGCGATGTGATGAATGTGTGCACTATGTTGGACATGGCATTAGTGGGAATAAAGGGATGTCCGTAGGTGTTGCGCTCAGGCCGGAAAAGATTTTGTTGTCAAAAGAACGTCCTCAAGGCGAATTCAACTGGTGTGAAGGTGAGGTTGTGGAAATAGTCTATTTTGGTGACCACACCACGTACCACCTTAAACTGCCTAACGGCAAAGTAATCAAGGCGCAAGAAATCAACAATACACGTGACCTGAGTTGCGGGTTGACGTGGGGCGACCGTGCCTATGCTCGCTGGAATGATCTTGCGATGGTTGTCGTGACTCAATAAAGAGGAGACTGATTATGGCTAAGGTACAAAGCTTTATGCGCAGTCTCACGCAAGGGCGCCAATTAGTGATAGGTGTTCCCTATCTATGGTTTGCTATCTTGACGGCGATACCATTGTTGATTGTTCTCAAGATAAGCTTGTCTGAAATGGAGGCGACATCGGTATCCGACATGATTGACTGGACCAATGGCTGGCCAACCGTCAAACTGAATTTTGCCAGTTACTTATTTCTCTCTAGTGATACGCTGTATTTTCAAACCTATCTTTCTTCACTCAAGTATGCAGTGATTACTACAGTCATCTGTTTAGCCATAGGCTATCCTTTTGCATACTTTATGGCGCGATCCCCCAAGCATTTGCAACCGATGTTGCTGATGATGATCATGTTACCGTTCTGGACATCCTTTCTGCTGCGTATCTATGCCTGGAAAACCTTGTTGGTGAGTAACGGGGTTATCAATAATGTTCTCCTGAGTCTTGGCATCATTAAATCGCCATTGCTCATGATGAACAACTCGTTTTCTCTGCTGGTCGGTATGGTCTACTCTTATCTGCCATTTATGATTCTGCCGTTATACGCCAATCTCTCCAAACTTGATCTCCGTTATCTGGAAGCTGCAGCAGACTTAGGCACAAGCCCTTTTAAAGCATTTTGGTTGATCACTGTGCCTCTGTCCAAGGCAGGAATCATTGCGGGGTCCATGTTGGTTTTCATCCCGGCAGTGGGGGAGTATGTGATACCTGAACTACTTGGTGGTCCTGACACTTTAATGATAGGTCGGGTATTGTGGGATGAGTTCTTCAGTAACAACGATTGGCCTATGGCTTCCTCAGTTGCGGTAGTGATGATTCTGTTAATTCTGCTCCCAATGGCATTATTTAATAAGTATCAAGCCGAACAGTCGGAGGTGAAAGTATGATCAAACTATTTAGTCGTTCATGGATGATCGCCGTCTATATTTTTCTATATTTACCTATCGTTACATTGGTGGTGTTTTCATTTAATAACTCATCGTTAGTGACCGTATGGTCTCACGCGAGTTTGCGCTGGTACACAGTACTGGCCAATGATGCGGATCTTATTGCCGCAGTAGGGTTATCTTTGAAAATAGCCTTTCTCTCTGCGCTGATGTCAGTGTTTTTTGGAACCTTCACAGCATTCGCATTGAACCGGTACAGACGATTCCGTGGGCGTACGCTGTTGGCCTCGATGGCAAGCACTCCTTTGGTAATGCCGGACGTGATTGTGGGCTTATCTTTACTGTTGATGTTAGTTTCTATGCAGCATTGGTTGGGATTCCCTGAGCGTGGGCTATTTACTATCTTGCTTGGTCATGCTTTGTTAGGGACTGCCTATGCGACCGTAGTAGTGACATCACGTTTGCGTGAAATGGATGGCAAGTTGGACGAGGCTGCGATGGATTTAGGGTGCCAACCCTTTCAAGTATTCAGGTTGGTGACTTTGCCACTTCTGGTGCCAGCGCTAGTATCTGCATTTTTGCTCACGTTTACCTTGTCGTTTGATGATGTGGTGTTGTCTTCTTTCTTATCAGGTCCAGGCTATTCGACATTACCTATGGTGGTGTTCTCAAGAGCAAGGTTGGGGCTGAATCCAACCATCAATGCTGTGGCAACCGTCACAATCACGGTAGTAACGATTGCGGTAGTTGCTTCAAGTTTTTATCAGTCACATATGGAAAGAAAACGTAAGCGTGATATTGCGCTTGCATATAGCGATAAAAATCAATAGTGGATTGAATGCATCACCAGATGATAAATGACTGTTTATCATCTGGTGATGATCATTTCTAAAAACTCAATTCAAACTCAATCAAACAAATTAGTGAAATTACGGAAAAAACTTCATGTCTCTTCAAATAAGCCATACCTCACTCATTAAGCAAGGGCGGGCCTTACTCGCCGGGCAATGGGTGGGTGCTGATTCTGGCAATACGTTTAGCGTCACCAATCCAGCTAATGGTGGGGTGATTGCAGAGGTGCCACGAATGGGACGTGATGAAACTGAACGTGCGATTGCTGCTTCTGTGGTCGCCCAAAAATCTTGGAAGAACCTCACGGCTAAAGCGCGTGCAGCTTTGCTCAAGCGTTGGTTTGATCTGATTCAACAGCATGCTGAGGATCTGGCACAAATTCTCACCGCTGAGCAAGGCAAGCCACTAGCAGAAGCAAGAGGAGAGGTGGCTTATGGCGCAAGCTTTATCGAGTGGTTCGCTGAAGAAGCTAAGCGCGTGTACGGTGAAACCATTCCAGCACCTATGGCTGACAGGAAACTGCTAGTGGTAAAACAACCCATTGGTGTAACCGCAGCCATCACCCCGTGGAATTTTCCTATCGCCATGATCACACGCAAGGTAGGTCCAGCTTTGGCGGCGGGTTGTACCATGATCGTCAAACCAGCCGAGCAAACTCCACTATCGGCATTTGCTTTGGCCGTATTGGCGGAGGAGGCGGGTATCCCGGCGGGCGTGTTACAAGTTATTACCGGTAGTTCACGTGAGATAGGTGCGGCATTGTGTGAAAGCGCGGCGGTGACCAAGCTTTCGTTTACAGGTTCTACGGAAGTAGGGCGTATTTTGATGCGTCAATGCGCCGATACGATCAAGAAACTTTCCCTTGAGTTAGGTGGCAACGCGCCTTTTATCGTGTTTGATGATGCTGACTTGGATGCCGCTGTTGAAGGCGCGATGATTAGTAAATTTCGCAATGCCGGTCAAACGTGTGTATGTGCTAATCGTCTATTTGTGCAGGATGGTGTGTTTGAAAAGTTTTCCGAAAAGTTGGCGCTCAAAGTCAGCCAGCTCAAAGTGGGTGATGGAACTGGAGATAGCACCACGCAAGGACCTTTGATAGATGCGCCCGCCATCGAAAAAGTGGAAAGTCATATCAAGGACGCTGTGGCCAAAGGTGCAAAATTGGTACAGGGTGGTAAGCGCCATGCACTTGGCGGCACTTTCTTTGAGCCCACGGTGCTTGCTGATGTCAGCGCAGATGCGCTCATTTTCAAAGAAGAAACTTTTGGCCCTGTTGCGCCACTATTCAGATTCAAGACTGATGATGAAGTGATTGAGCTGGCCAACCGTACCGAGTTTGGTCTGGCATCCTATTTTTATAGCCGCGATATAGGCCGCATCTGGCGTGTTGCAGAGGCGCTGGAATACGGCATGGTGGGTGTTAATACCGGCATGATCTCTAACGAAGTCGCACCTTTCGGCGGGGTGAAACAATCTGGCTTGGGGCGTGAAGGTTCGCACCACGGGATTGATGAATACCTGGAATTGAAATACATCGCAATGGCGGGGTTGGATAAATGAAAGATTCTGTGACTAATTGGCATGACAGGGCAAAACAGATCACGATTGACGGTCGTGCCGTGATTGACGGCAAGCGCGTGCATGCGAAGGATGGAAGTACTTTCGAGTGTTTTTCCCCGGTTGATAACCGTAAGCTGGTCGATGTTGCCAGTGGCAAAGCGGCTGATATAGATCTGGCTGTGAGTGCTGCCCGTGCCGCATTTAATGATAGGCGATGGGCCGGATTGTCTCCTCGCGAGCGCAAGCAGACCATGATTCGATTTTCCGATTTGCTCATACAGAATAAAGAGGAGCTGGCGCTGTTAGAGACGCTGGACATGGGAAAACCCATCACCGCCAGCCTCAATGTGGATGTGAATTCTGCTGCCAATAGTCTGCGCTGGTTTGGTGAAGCGATAGATAAAGTCTACGACGAAATCGCCCCTACCGCCGACCATACCTTAGCGATGATTACACGTGAGCCACTAGGTGTGGTTGGCGCTATCGTGCCGTGGAATTACCCAATACTCATGGCTTGCTGGAAAATAGCGCCGGCACTGGCTTCCGGTAATAGTGTGGTACTGAAACCTTCTGAAAAGTCACCGTTGACCGCTTTACGTTTGGGTGATTTGGCGCTGGAAGCAGGTATCCCCAGAGGCGTATTGAACGTGGTGCCAGGTTTTGGTCCTGATGCAGGCACACCGCTTGCGATGCATATGGATGTGGACTGCATCGCTTTTACTGGGTCTACCGGGGTGGGTAAGAAGATACAAGTGATGGCAGGGCAAAGCAACCTCAAGCGCGCATGGTGTGAGCTGGGTGGCAAATCACCCAATATCGTGTTTGCTGATTGTCCTGATATGGATAGAGCTGCTGCCGCATCAGCAGGATCGATTTTCTACAATCAAGGCGAAAGTTGTAATGCCCCTTCACGTTTGTTGGTCGAACGTTCCATCAAGGATGAGTTCGTTAAAAAATTGTTGCAGCATTTGCCTGAATATCAGCCTGGCGACCCCTTAGATGCCAGCACCACGATGGGTGCCATGGTGGATTGTGGGCAGATGGAGAATGTTTTGAAATATATCGCTAGCGGCAAACAGCAGGGCGCAAGACTGCGTGCGGGTGGTGAGCAGGCACGTAGCGAGACAGGTGGTTTTTATGTCAATCCAACGGTATTTGATGAAGTGACCAACGATATGACCATTGCCAGTGAGGAAATTTTTGGTCCGGTGCTCTCTATCATCACCTTTGATACGCAGGAAGAAGCCATACGCATCGCCAACGACACGCCATATGGTTTGGCTGCAGCAGTGTGGACGCGTGATATTTCCCGTGCACATCTGGTAGCGCGGGCGCTACGGGCGGGGACGGTGCATGTGAACAGCTATGACGAAGACGACATCACCGTGCCATTTGGAGGCTATAAGCAAAGCGGCAACGGACGAGATAAATCGCTGCACGCTCTGGAAAAATATACTGAACTAAAAACCACCTGGATTAGATTAGGATAAATATATATCAAACAAATAGATATTGAATTATTGAGAGATTTAACATGAATACAATGAGCGATAAAATGGTCAGCAATAAATCCTTACACGAGCGCCGTCTAGCCTCAACTCCGCGTGGCATTGGCGTGATGGCCAGTTTCTTTATTGAACGTGCGCTGAACGCGGAGGTGTGGGATGTGGAAGGTCGTCGCTATATCGATTTTGCTGGGGGCATCGCGGTATTGAATACCGGGCATCGTCATCCCAAATTGGTAGCTGCAGTACAAGCACAGTTGGAGCGCTTTACGCATACCTGTTACCAAGTATTGCCCTATGAAAGTTACGTGACCTTGGCTGAGCGTATCAATGCGCTGACACCAGGCAATTACCCAAAAAAGACCGCATTCTTCTCCAGTGGCGCGGAAGCTGTGGAAAACGCCATCAAAATCGCGCGCGCCTATACCAATCGCCCCGGTGTGATTGCGTTTTCCGGTGCATTTCACGGTCGTACCATGATGGGTTGCGCACTCACTGGCAAAGTAGTGCCTTATAAAGTCGGTTTTGGCCCATTTCCTGCTGATATTTACCATGTGCCGTTTCCTATAGATTTGCACGGGGTAAGCGTCGCAGATGCGATAGATGCGATACACCTGTTGTTCAAGGCTGACATCGATCCCAAGCGCGTGGGGGCGATCATTATTGAGCCGGTGCAGGGCGAGGGCGGTTTCTACGTGACACCGCCGGAATTGATGCGAGCCCTGCGAGCCTTGTGCGATGAACATGGCATGTTGCTGATCTATGACGAAGTTCAAACTGGATTCGGTCGTACCGGAAAGATGTTCGCCGCGGAACATTACGACGTACTGCCAGACATCATCACCATGGCCAAGAGCTTGGCGGGTGGTACGACATTGTCTGCCGTAAGTGGCAGGGCAGAAGTGATGGATGGCCCCGCGCCCGGTGGGTTGGGCGGCACCTATGCCGGAAATCCACTCGCGATTGCAGCAGCACATGCAGTGTTGGATATCATTGAAGAAGAGCAATTGGTCGCGCGTTCCAATTATCTAGGTGAAAAACTCACTAAAAAACTTAAGGCCGCTCAAGCCAAAACGCCGGCACTGAAGGATGTGCGTGGGGTGGGTTCGATGATCGCTGCCGAATTCTATGACCCCAAGACCGGCGAACCTTCCACAGAAATCTGCAAACGTGTACAGCAAGCTGCGCTGGAAGAGGGCTTGATACTGCTTACTTGCGGTATTTATACCAATGCCATCCGTTTTCTATATCCACTGACTACTGGTGACGAAGTGTTTGACGAAGCGCTGGATATTATCGATCGCGCACTGGCCAAAGCCTAAGGAAAACCATCATGGATATGGCCACAAAACAACCTGAAACTGTTGAAAGCGTAAAAGCACGCCTTGCTGCAGCTGGTGTGCACACCGTTATCGCCCAATTCGTTGATATTCATGGCTCGGCCAAGGGTAAATATATCCCGCTGGCGCATCTGGATGACATCATCGCCCCCGGTGTTGGTTTTGCCGGCCCATCCATATGGGGTACGGGATTGCCGCGCAGTGGACCACGCTCGGAATATTACGGTCAGGGTGAGTTGGCCACCATACAAGCCCTGCCATGGATGCCGGGGTATGCTCGTATCGTGTGTGATGGGGTAGTGAATGGAGAACCATTCGACAACTGTTCCAGACGTGTATTGAAACGTCAGGTTGCAAGGTTGGCAGAACGTGGCTGGACGCTGAACGTGGGCATAGAACCGGAGTTCTTTCTGGTGACGACTGATGAGAATGGGCGGCCGGTGGCTTGCGATGAGGCTGATACCCTAGATAAGCCATCCTATGACCTCAAGTCGCTGGCAAGGGTGAGTGGCGTATTGCACAAACTGGAAACAGGGCTCACCGAATGCGGGTTTGACGTATTTCAGATCGACCACGAAGATGCCAGCGGGCAGTATGAGCTCAATTATCACTACAGCGATGCCTTATCAGCAGCGGATCGTTTTATCCTGTTCAAGATGGCGGCAGATCACATTGCCGAAGAATCCGGTCTGACCTTCACCCTGATGCCCAAGCCTTTCCCTGATAGACCCGGCAGCGGTTTGCATCTGCATTTGTCGCTCACTGATGCATCAGGCAAGGCGGTGATGGCAGATAAATCAGATTCTCATGGTTTATCGCAAATCGGGCGTCAATGCATCGCCGGAATGCTGGCACATAGTCCTGCATTAGCCGCATTCCACACCCCAACAGTCAATTCCTATAAACGTCTGGTGATAGGGCGCTCTCTGTCAGGCACTACTTGGGCACCGGCACATATTGCTTGGGGTAATAATAATCGCACCACCGTGGCACGTGTCGTGGCCGGTCGGCTTGAATTCCGACTATCAGACGGCAGCAGTAATATTTATGCAGTCCTAGCTTCTACCATCGCCGCCATGTTGGATGGGGTGGAGAAGCAGCTTGCGCCACCTGCACCCATCGATGAAGACATCTATGAATGGGAAGATGCCGAGTTCGTTAAGCGTGACGTAAACACCTTGCCGCAGACTTTGGGCGAGGCACTCAATGCGCTGACCAAAGATACGGTATTAGCGAATGCCATGGGTGATGATTACGTGGCCGAATACTTGTCTATTAAAAAGCCGGAATGGATCGATTTCTGTCGTTCTGTGAGCGACTGGGAATATCAACGCAATCTCACCTGGCCTTGATTTAGATTTCATAGCATGAACTGGTTACACCTCACTATCGCCATTATCTGCGAAGTCATCGGAACATCTTTTCTCAAGGCTTCTGAAGGTTTTACCCATCTCATTCCGTCATTGGTCGTGGTGATTGGATATTCTTGCTCTTTTTACTTTCTGTCCTTGACCCTACGCACCATTCCAGTAGGCATCATGTATGCGATTTGGTCGGGAATCGGCATGGTACTGATCTCAATTATCGGTTGGGTAGTCTATAACCAGAAATTGGATATACCTGCCATGGTGGGTATAGCATTGATCATTGCCGGTGTGGTGGTGCTAAATGTTTTTTCCAAGACAGTGACGCATTGAGTTTTGTGACTAATGCAGGATCTACTCGTCTGGCGTGCCTTTGAACAAGACCAACCCAAGTAGCATCACGACCACCAATACCTGCCAGAACAGGCTGCTGCTACCGACGTAATGCACGATATAACCCGCCAGTAATGGCCCAGCTGCGGATAATAAGGTGTAAGTAATAGAGACCTGCCGCATGCGACTTGTGAGTTGAGCGCCGTTACTGTGTTGCGTTGCCCACACCAACCCAAGCGTCAGTAATCCTGATGCGGCAGTGCCCCCCAGAATAAACATTGCGATTGCCAAGGCGTGTAGGGATGATCCAAACATCAACGCCAATATCACAGCTAGGGCTGCGAAAAACGTACATAGCCTGGCTGTCCACACAACGCCTTTATGGTCAGCCATCCAGCCGATGGGAAACTGGCAGAGCATGGCGCCAACTCCAAGGATGGTGAACATCCAGGCAGTGTCGGTGCTGGTGAATCCAACATCGGTCATATAGACCGGCAGCAAGGCCATGAGGCCGGTATCAACCAATCCCCCCAGCGCCGCAATCAAAGCGCCAAAGCCTACCCAAAACAGTAATTTTTGGTAGGAACTCTGGTTGAGGGGTAATTCTGATTTGGCAGTTAGAGCGTGTTCGTCATGGGTGGCTTTATCCACTGCGGGGACTAATGTTGCCATGAACATAGGGGGCGCTGCCATCAATATGATGCCTGCCGAAAGCCAGAAAGCCGTAGGTTTGAATGCGCCCACGGCGACGATGATCAAGGGGCCGATGATGGTGGCGATACCAATCAACGCTTCATGAATGCCCACCACGCGTCCACGCGAATCGGCGGGGGCTAGCCGGTAAAGCCAGGTCTCGTTAGCCATCCAACGTAGGCCGGTACCAAAGCCAATCACCGCTGCCGGAATTGGCCACCAATACCAGTCTATTATGGGCATCAATGCAAAGCTGATGGAGCTCGCCACTAGCCCTAACAACACCGTTTTTCGGTAGCCTATCTGGCGAGTCAGCATGTTTGTCACCAACAGCCCAGCCAGCATGCCCAGCCACAAGATGGAGGAAGTGATACCGATGAGTTGCGGCGATGCGTGCCGAACTTCTTGCGCAATGGGCAGCAGGGTAGTGCCGAGTGCAAACTGACCGATTTGCGCAAGCGTAGAAACGGCATTGAGCGCAACGATACTAGTGAGGCGTTGTGTGTTAGAAAGCTCGTGCTCCACTTACTTCATCGTCGGCATCACAAATTCCGTACCTATACCTTTGCCGCCGGAAGGCCAGCGCGAAGTGGTGGTTTTCAGGCGTGTGTAGAAACGAATGCCCTCAGTGCCGTAGATGTGGTGGTCGCCAAAGAGCGAGCGTTTCCAGCCACCAAAGCTATGGAAGGCGATAGGCACTGGGATGGCGACGTTGACGCCGACCATGCCGGCTTGCACGCGGTTGGTGAATTCTCGGGCGGCTTCGCCGTCACGGGTGAAGATCGCGGTGCCGTTGCCGAATTCATGGTCGTTGACCAGTTGCAGCGCTTCTTCAAAATTTTCGGCACGAACTACGGACAACACTGGGCCGAAGATCTCTTCTTTGTAGATGCGCATGTCTTTCTTTACATGATCGAACAGGCATGGCGCGAGGAAGAAGCCTTGCTCATGGCCTTTGTGGCTATATCCACGGCCATCAATGACCAGTTTCGCACCTTCTGTCACGCCCAGATCGACGTAGTCTTTCACTTTGGCGAAATGTTGCGGTGTGACCAGAGGTCCCATGTCGGCCTTCTCGTTCAAGCCCTGATCTATGGTGATGTCTTTTACTTTCTCCTTGAGTTTGGCGACCAGTGCATCGGCAACGTCACCTACTGTGACCGCGACTGAAATCGCCATACAGCGTTCGCCAGCCGAGCCATAACCCGCGCCGATCAGGGCATCAGCGACTTGGTCTATATCCGCGTCCGGCATCACCACCAAGTGATTCTTGGCGCCGCCCAGCGCTTGTACGCGTTTACCGCTTTTGGTGCCTGTAGTGTAAATATGCTCGGCGATAGGCGTGGAACCGACGAAACTGATCGCTTGAATCCGCTTGTCCGAAAGCAACACGTCCACGGCTTCTTTGTCACCATTCACGAGGTTGAATACTCCCGCAGGCAAACCAGCTTCGGCCAGTAAATCAGCGATCATCAGGCTGGCGGAAGGCGTTTTTTCAGAAGGCTTGAGGACGAAGGTATTGCCTGTCGCCAGCGCCATCGGGATCATCCACAAAGGTACCATGACCGGAAAGTTGAACGGCGTAATGCCCGCGACCACACCCAATGCCTGGCGCATGGAATAGGTGTCTATGCCTGTACCCACTTGGTCGTTGAAGTCGCCCTTCATCAAGTGCGGCATGCCGCAAGCAAACTCGACCACTTCGATGCCACGTGTCACTTCGCCGCGTGCATCACTGATGGTTTTGCCGTGTTCCAGTGAGATGGCCTTGGCCAAGTCATTGGCGCGTTCGTCTAGCAAAGCCTTGAACTTGAACATGATGCGCGCACGCTTAAGCGCTGGAGTGTTACTCCAAGCAGGGAAGGCAGCCTGTGCCGCATCTATCGCTGTGCGGGTTTCGTCAGCAGTCGCCATGCTTAAATGTGCGGTGATTTCTCCGGTAGCCGGATTGTAGACCTCGCCGAATCGAGCGCTCGTGCCTGCGGCATGCTTGCCATTGATGTAGTGGCCGATGGTGCGGCTATGGGTTGGATTTTTAGTCATGCTGTATGCTCCAGGGTTAATTCATCAGTGTGTTCGTTGAGGGCGTGTTGATGCATTGCCCATTGTTGTTCATTTTTCAAATATCGCGATGGGTCGAGTCCGGCATCGCCCGATGCGGCAACGCTCTTGATAGCATCCGCTAGTGTGTTGAATATAAGATCTATCTCGTGGGCTTCTATGGTCAACGGCGGAGATATGGCGATGATGTCGCCGGTAAACCGTACATGCAGACCCATCTCGTAACACTTGAGATAAGTGGCAAAGGAGAACGCGCCAGGCTTTCCGGCTATCGCTTCAAACTCGATCCCCGCGACCAGACCGATGTTGCGGATGTCTTTGACCATAGGCAAACCTTTTAAGCTGTGCGCGGCTGATTCAAAATGGGCACTCAAACCTGCTGCGCGGTCTTCCAGTTTTTCATGGGCAAAAATGTCCAAAGTGACAATGGCTGCGGCACAGGCGATGGGAATGGCGCTGTAGGTGTAACCGTGCGGCAATTCAATCGCGCCAGCGGCTGAGTTTTCCATAAACGCATCATAGATTTCGCGTTTGACAGCAACCGCGCCCATCGGCACTACGCCATTGGTGAGGCCTTTGGCGCAGGTAATGATGTCAGGAATCACGCCGAAATAATCCGCACCCCATTTGGTGCCAAGACGGCCAAATCCGGTAATCACCTCATCGAAAATCAGCAAGATGCCGTGCTTGGAACAAATCTCACGCAAACGCTTCAAGTAGCCTTGTGGAGGAACAATGACGCCGGCAGAACCTTGCATGGGTTCTACTATCAGTGCGGCGATGGTAGAGGGATCGTGCAGAGTCAGAATGCGTTGTTCAAACTCGTTTGCTAACGCTGCGCCGCCATCCTCCGGTACGCCTTTGGTAAAGGCATTTTTGGCGATGTCGAGCGGGTGGCGGATATGGTCAACGCCAGCCAGCGCATTGCCAAAGGCTTTGCGATTGCCGGCAATGCCACCCACAGCGATGCCGCCAAAGTTGACACCGTGATAGCCGCGTTCACGCCCGATCAGCTTGTTGCGCAGCGGGTTACCGGTGACGCGATGGTAAGCCAGTGCGATTTTGAGCGCCGTGTCGGCGGATTCA
>JAIOOY010000090.1 GCA_021414145.1 Methylophilales bacterium
ATCTGCATCTAAAGACAACTTGGTCGCAGAAATCTCAAATCCTTGTTTACTCCGCTCCCAATCCAGCCGGCCAGTGAGTTGCTGCAAGTGCAACGGTAACTTCTCGGTATGTGGTTGTGCCACCACATTGGCCAACGCCAGGTCGGCGGTCACATGCTGAATAGAACTGTCAGAGAATTCCAACCAGGCACGCATCGCCCCAGCGCCTTGTTGGAAAGCCTGTGGCAAATCCAGCCAAGTACGCCAAGCGGAAATCTCGGTACCCTCAGAGGCGGCGTACACCATTCCATGCCAACGCGAGGTTTGGCTAACATCGCCGCCATACACCTTGCCGCGTATGTCTATCGAATGAGACTCGCCTACGGAAGGTAGCGCTGTCAGACCAAAACGGTGGAAATCCAGCAAGCTTCTTGTGAATGGACTTTCGATAACCAGATTCAGTTTTTCCAAACTCAGGGGTGGGGCTTGGCGCATATCATCTTGCCAAACCACGGCGGCATTACGAACAGTGATTTCCTGCTGGCGTAACAGCCAGTTGGGGAAATCCGGCTTGGCCGCAGCATTCATGGAAATACCGGCAACATAGAGGGTGCCGTCTTTTTCTCGTCTGACAGTGAGCCGAGGCTCATGGATGACCAAGTTGGACAAACGCGCTTCGCCCACTAACAAACTCAGCCAGGAAAGCTCGGCTTCGACGAAATCAAATTGCAAGGCAGGGCGGCCTGCTTGGTCGTAGATGTCTACTTTGTGCAAATCAAACTGGGGATTGAGGCCATTCCAGCCAGCACCGATGTCGCCTATGGTGACCTTTTGACCAATCAGTTGGCTGGTCTTCTGCGCGATGGGCTCTCGGTAGTCCTTGACGTGCGGCAACACAAAATAGCGCATCCCCAACACCACCACGGTAACGACGATAATCACGCCCCACAACAAATAAGTTGTTGCGGCGTAGAGCCAAATTAAAGATTTTTTTACCATGTACTTATTGTGATGTATCGGTGAGAGCCACTAATCAGCGTGGAGTATTTCATTAGGGTGCGCGTTTGGTCAATGCCAATCACACTAAAAGCCTTACAATAACGCCCTTTTGTCGCATTTCGATGACTCCCATTACAAATTATTCGCTGCATTTGTATTTATTCTATGATCCAGTTTAGAAATCTCCAGTTTGGCCGCGGCAACAAGGTGTTGGTTCAACATGCTTCGTTGCAACTGCATCCGCAGCAACGAATCGGCCTCACCGGAGCCAATGGCACCGGAAAATCCAGTCTGTTCGCGCTACTGCGGGGTGAGTTGCACGCGGAATCCGGCGATTGCGACATTCCTCCGGCTTGGGTGATCGCCCATGTGGCGCAGGAAACCCCAGCACTTTCAACACCAGCAGTGGAATTCGTGCTGGATGGCGATGCTGAATTACGCTCTATCGAAGCCGCACTGATTGCCGCTGACGGTCATCATCTGGCCGAGCTGCATACCCGGCTGAACGACATCGGCGGTTACGCAGCCCCTTCGCGTGCCGCAACACTGCTGCACGGCTTGGGGTTCACCGATGCCGACTTCGTCCGCCCTGTGTCCGATTTTTCCGGTGGCTGGCGGGTACGGCTCAACTTGGCAAAAGCCTTGATGTGCCGCTCCGACTTACTATTGCTGGACGAACCTACCAACCATCTGGATTTGGATGCGGTACTCTGGCTGGAAAGCTGGCTACAAAACTATCGTGGCACGCTCATCCTCATCTCCCATGACCGCGACTTTCTCGATGCCGTCGCACAGCTCATTCTGCATATCGAACAGCAGACGCTCACCCTGTATCGCGGCAATTATTCCGATTTCGAACGCCAACGCGCTGAAAAACTGGCGCAACAGCAATCGCTGTACGAACGCCAACAGCGGCAGGTGGCACACCTGCACAGTTATATAGACCGCTTTCGCGCCAAAGCTACAAAAGCCCGTCAGGCGCAAAGTCGCATCAAGGCACTGGAGCGCATGGAGCTAGTCTCTGCTGCGCACATAGACAGCCCGTTCGACTTCAGCTTCCGCGAACTTGACAACCCGCCAGACCCCTTGCTGGTGCTGGATGATGGTGTGGTGGGATATGGCGAAAATATCACCTTGAGTCAGTTAAATTTAACGCTGCGTCCCAATGAA
>JAIOOY010000008.1 GCA_021414145.1 Methylophilales bacterium
GGACGCGGGACGCGCGTGACGGTCACCTTCACTATTTCGTCTTAACGTCGAGTTGCTTGAGTTTACGGTAAAGGTGGGTACGCTCTAGGCCCACGGCATCGGCCACGCGGCTCATATTGCCGCCTGCCTTGGCGATGTGATGCTCGAAATATAGACGCTCGAACGCATCTCGTGCCTCGCGCAAAGGCTGGTCAAACGACACCAAGAACGGCGCGTTGGTGTGTTCCAGGCCGGAAAATTCTTGCAGTATGTGTTGAACCTCGCTCAAACCAATTACGTCTTCTTTGGCTGCGAGCAATAATCTTTTGACGACATTTTCCAACTGCGCCAGATTACCCGGCCATTCTGCGTTGCGTAATGCATTCAGCGCGGCTGTATCGAAGCTATGGTAAGGTGTTTCACCAGCCTCAGTTAAGCGTGTGGCAAGGCCGCTGGCGAGTTCCGGAATGTCTTCTCTATGCTCGTTTAGCGCCGGAACACGCACGGTGAGCGCACCTATGGCCTGTAGCAAGATGTCATCAAATTGGTGCGCAGCGGCAAGCTGCGGCAAGTCACGCGAAGTACTGCAAATCACGCGCACGGCGTATTTCTCGGCTTTTTGTATGAGCAACAACAGGCCTTTTTGCGCACTGTTGGAAAGCTCGGCGATTTCGCCAGTAAACAACACGCCATTTTGGGCGTGTTGTAGCATTTCCAGCGGTGATTGCGCCAGTTTTTCCGGCGCCTCCAGTGTCAGCCAAGGCGTGTCAGCTTGATGCAAAGCTCGAGCGCAGAGCTCCACGCCGCAGCCTTTAGCACCTAACAATAGCAAAGGCGCTTTGGATTTGGCAGCTTGCTCCAAGCGCGAGCGCAACTCCATCATGGCCGCACTTTTGCCTAGGCCGATTAAATTCACGCTCTGGCGCGGTAGATGTTCGCCCGCCTTGAGCGCGGCACTGACCGTTTTGAGCAGTTTTTGCAGGGCAATAGGTTTTTCCAGAAAGTCGAACGCACCTATCCGCGTGGCTTCCACCGCGGTATCCACCGTAGCATGGCCGGACATCATCACTACCGGCATTGTCAGCAGGCCCCCGCTGACCCACTCCTTAAGCAGAGTCACGCCGTCGCAGTCGGGCATCCAAATGTCGAGCAGCACCAAATCAGGCTGAGTTTTCAGACGGAAATTGCGCGCTTCAGCAGCGTTTTCCGCCAAAACTACGTGATAGCCCTCATCTTCCAGAATGTCGCGTAGCAACTCGCGGATGCCGACTTCATCATCTACCACAAGGATATGCCGTGCACTCATGTTGATCCCTTTAGTACGGGCAGCGACAGACTGATTTCAGCGCCGCCGTCGGGGTGATTTTTGATTTGTATAGCGCCATGATGTTCTTCCACTATCTTCTTTACGATGGCCAGACCCAAGCCCGTACCATGACGCTTGGTGGTGACATAAGGTTCAAACACGCGCGCAATCATTTCTTCTGGGAAACCGCTACCGTTATCTCGAATCATTAGGTGTACATGATTATCGCGCAAGGTGCTCGCAACATGAATGCTGGCATCGGCTACATCCTCAAGTGCGTCTTGCGCGTTGCGCAACAGATTATGCAGCACTTGGCGCAACATTGTGGCATCACCTTCTATAATAAAAGCGGTTTTAGGCACGCTGATGTGCATGGTCACACCAGGCGGCTCGTACAACGCCAGCACTTCGCGTAGCAAATCATTAAAGTTAAGCTCAGCCAGATTTAGCGCGGGTGAGCGCGCATATTCGCTGAATTCATTCACCATACTTTTCAACGCAGTGACTTGGGCGACGATGGTATGGGTGGCGCGCTGCAATACCTTGGCATCGCTCGCGTCCAGTTTGCTGGTCAGTTTGTGTTCCAAGCGCTCGGCGGAAAGCTGAATCGGTGTGAGCGGGTTTTTAATTTCATGCGCCAAACGCCTTGCCACCTCACCCCAAGCTGCGTCGCGCTGAGCTTGCATAAGCTTGGTGATATCGTCGAACACCACTACAAAGCCGCTATCACTGCCAGCAGGCAAGCGACTGCCACGCACCAGCAACACTTGCCCACCCGTCAGTTCGATTTGTTGTTGCCAGTCCGCATCGGATTTCTGCAACAAAATAGACTGAGCCAAAGGCGCTAATATTTCCTGCGATTTTGCCAAATCTACCAATGCTTGCCCAGGAGTGAGATCCACACCCAAAATCAGCCTGGCGGCTGGGTTACAGGCGCGCAAAGCATAATGCTCATCCAACGCCAGCACCCCTGAAGACAGATTGGCCAAGATTGCTTCAAGATAACCGTGCGCGGCCTCCACCTCAACGCGATGCTGTTCGTTGGAAAGCGTAACCTCACGTAGTTGTTTGGTCATGCTGTTGAAGGAGCGCACCAAAATACCCAACTCATCCTTGCCATGCACTGGCAGCACAACATTGTAGTCACCGCTGGCAATAGCGCGCGTACCTTCAGCCAGCACGCCCAGCGGGGCCGATAGGCGGCGACTCAACACAAAGGCAAATGCCACTGCAGAAAGCATGGCCAGCATCAGCACCAAGGTCAACGTGAGCGCGAACACATCCTTCAAAGCGCTACGCGCAAAAGACAATTCCTGATAATCCTGATACACAGTTTGCACAGCTTCCGCCGTGTCAGACAAGGTTTTTGGCACCGGTTGCAACAGCTGCAAAATACGGGCGTCTTCTTGTAAATCTTGCGTATTGACTGGGGATAGTACGCGCAAATACAGGCCTTTTCCTAAAATCGGGTCTATCATCCCGAAGCTGTGCTTGCGACCTTTTCGCAGCTGATCAACGCTGGGTAGTTCAGGCAAAAAGCTGGTGGAATCACTGCTGGAAAATGCCAAAATTTTGCCTTGTGGTGTAAGTAATACTGCGTCTTGTACACCCGACTTTTCGCGCAGGTCATTAAGCGCGCTAATGTGGCCAGTGCTGCTTTGTAATGCCAATTGCAGCGCCATGTTTTCGCCCTTGTCTTGCAGCTCGTGCAGCATGATGTCCAAGGTGCTTTGCCCTAGTCGCAGACCACCATCCAGCGCGGCCTCCACTTTGACGTTGAACCATGATTCGATAGAACGCGTGAGGAAATTTACCGATACGGAGTAGACAATCAACCCAGGAATAATCGCCATCATGGCAAACATGCCCAGCAAGCGTAAGGTGAGGCGACTGCCCATCACTTGGGCTTTAAATTGGCGATACAGCTTCCACAATTGCCAACCTACTAATACCGCCAAAGATCCGGCGAGAATGATGTTCAGCACTAACAAAATGGTGTAGTTTTGGCCGGAAACGGCTGTGTTAGCGCTGGCATGAGACAGCAGATAGAGCAGGATTGCTCCCAGAACCACACCTATCAAAACCACGTACTTCATGGCTTTTCTGGTTTGTCTAAATTAGACTTGTCTAAGTTGGGCTTGTCAAAATTGGGAACCCAACGATAGCGCTCAGACACCAAATTCCACTCCTCCGAACCAAGAGCGCTGACTTGTAGCGGCTTAGGCAGCCTCGTAGGATCTAGCCGCATGCGTAGCAAAGCGTAATAGTTGGCATCTTTTTTGAGCGCAGATTTTTCTACCACGAACAAGCCGCGCAATTTACCCAAAGCATCTAGCGCTTCCGCCAAAGTGACGTAACTGGTTTGGTGTTTACCCAGCGTGAGCAAATATTGACGCGATAGGGCGTGGTAACCCAGTTTAGCCACTACGCTGGTATTGGCGGCTTCTTGATCCACCCAGTATCTATGCGGTTCCATCAGCACGAATTCGATTAAAAAATTGAGCGCGATACCTTTGTTGATGGCTTCTTCCAATTCACGACTAAAGCTAATCTCAAAATCTGCATTGAGGTGATAAGCATCATCGGCGGGCACCAATTCGGCATGTGCCACACTGATGCCAGCGGCATTAACGTAACTTGCGGTCGCGAGCAATAGCGCCGCACACAGCATCAAGCTACATTTTTTGTATAAGCGCATAAAAGAATCCGTCATGTTCATCACAGGGCAAAAGTTGACCAGACTGACCTAATCCCTCCCAAAGATTAAGCGTTTTGGCATCTGCGGTAGAGGCCAAAAACGCTTGAATTTGCTGGTGATTTTCTTCTTCAAACACCGAGCAAGTGGCGTACAGCAATTTACCACCCTTTGCCAAAGTTGACCATAAACTGTGCAAAATCGCATTTTGCTGCGCGCAAAAGCTGGCGATGTCGGCCTCGCGGCGCAACCATTTAATATCGGGGTGGCGGCGCACGATGCCGGATGCGGTACATGGCACATCGGCCAGAATGCGGTCAAACGGCACGCCGTTCCACCATGTTTCCGGTTTGGCGGCATCACCCGCTTTCACTCTGGCTTTTAGCCCCAATCTCTGCAAAGTGCCGCTCACTTTTTGCAGCCTCATCTCGTCACTATCCAAAGCTAGCAGTTCAATGTCCGCCAACTCCAACAAATGTGCCGCTTTTCCGCCCGGTGCGCTGCACGCGTCCAGCACCCGCATTTCAGCTTTAACATCCAGCATAGGTGCGGCGAACTGTGCTCCCAAATCTTGCACAGAAAGCAGCCCCTGAGAAAATCCGGGCAGTTTCTCCACCGGCAATGGTTTTTCTAAAATAAGTCCAAATTCGCCAACAAGATGAGCGTCTATGCCCTCCTTCATCAGCTGCTGAAGATAGTCATTACGCTTGGTTTTGCGAATATTGATGCGCAAGGTCATAGGTGGATGCTGATTTCCGACTTTAAGCATGGCCTCCCAATCGTCTGGATATTGCTTTTGCAGTTTATTCACCCACCACTGAGGATAAGCCAGTTGAATGGATGGTTTCTGCGACAAATTCTGGTTGAGTGTCTCGCGCTGACGCAAAAAATTACGCAACACACCATTCACCAAGCCCTTTACCCATGGTTTATTTAGCGTAGCAGCAGCTTGTACAGCATGATCTACCACTGCGTGCGACGCATTTTTGCTGTACTCCAACTGGTACAACGCCACCAACAGCAGATAATGCACACGCTCATCATCCAGTGGCCGATCCAGTAAGGCGGAGAGCAAAGCTTGCAGGCGCGATAACCAGCGCAATGTGCCGTAACTCAAATCTTGCATAATACCGCGCTGTTGGGGCGTGAAATCTGGCTGGCGCGCCTCGTCCAAAGCTTGATTCAGGTTACGACCTGATAATACCTTTGCCACCACTTGGGCGGCGAGAAGTTGGGCGTTATGCAAACTTATCGCCAATCTTGAGCGGCGTTCCCGCCAAAAACTCTTTCCATCCCAAGCGCTTGCCGCCGGGTTTTTGCAGCTCGGTAATACACAATGCTCCTTCGCCGCAGGACACGACTATGCCGCCTTCCAGCGCGATGACTTCTCCTGCCGCGCCGCGCCATTGTGCTGCACTGGCGAACCAGACTTTCCATACTTCACCCTGCATCATGGCGGTAGCCACCGGAAACGGATTGAATGCGCGTACCTGCCGTGATATTTCTACCGCGCTACGATTCCAGTCTATAGGTGCTTCGGATTTTTGCAGCTTTTCGGCATAGGTCACCAACGCCTCTTTTTGTGGCTCTGGAACCAGCGCATCAAGTTCCGCTAACGCCTCCACCATCAGCCTGCCGCCTTGTTCAGCCAAGGTATCATGCAATGTCTGTGCAGTATCTAGCGTGGTGATGGGAATCACCGCTTTTTTCAACATTGCTCCCGCATCCAGCGCCAGCACCACTTGCATGATGGTCACTCCGGTTTCGCTGTCTCCCGCCAGAAGTGCCCGCTGTATCGGTGCAGCCCCACGCCAGCGAGGCAACAGCGAAGCGTGGATGTTGTAACAACCATGTTTAGGCATATCGAGAATAGCCTGCGGAATGATGAGACCATAAGCCGCCACAACCATCACTTCGGCTTCAGTCTCAGCGATGCGGCTTTGTACTTCAGGCGCTTTTAGCGTTTCTGGCTGGAAAATTAGTAACTGGTGAGCCAGGGCCAACTCCTTCACCGGACTGGCTTTTAGCTTCATTCCCCGCCCGGCAGGCCGATCCGGTTGGGTGAGTATCAATACGATATCGTGCCCAGCTTTAATCAGTGCGGCGAGCGCGGGTACAGCAAAATCCGGCGTACCGGCAAAGATGATTTTCATAGACTGTTAGCTACATCGTCTCGCGCAGCCGCTTTTTCATCTTGTTTTTGATGCGGATCTGCTTCAACTGCGACAAATATTCCACAAACACTTTACCCTTGAGGTGATCCATCTCATGCTGAATGCACACTGCCAGCAAACCATCCGCATTGAGTTTGAACTTTTTCCCTTCAATATCCAACGCCTCTACCGTAATTTTTTCCGGTCTTTTTACAATTTCAAAAATGCCGGGAACGGAGAGGCAGCCTTCTTCAAATTCCTGCATGCCGTCGGCTTGGAGGATACGCGGGTTAATGAACACTTGTAGTTTGGATTTATCTTCTGAAATATCCATGACGATGACTTGCTGATGCTCATCCACCTGAGTTGCAGCCAAGCCTATGCCAGGCGCGGCATACATGGTTTCAGCCATGTCACGTACCAGTTTGCGGATGTTGTCATCCACGACGGCGACAGGTTTTGCCACGGTATAAAGTCTTGGGTCGGGATAATGAACTATCTCTAGAATTGCCATAATGCTTGCCTTACAATGAAGTCATGATTATAACGCTGCGGGCACTAGTATGTTAGACGCGGAAGAAGCCCGCTACTGGATTGCGCTTTCACTGATTTCTGGGCTAGGTGGCGAAAATTATCGCCGCTTATTGAGCGCTTTTGGCGACCCCGAGCAAATATATGCCACTCCCATCTCGCATCTGCGCGACGTAGTAGATAGCAACATCTCCAGCGCCATCACCCAAGGCATAGATGAAGAAAAACTAGCCCCCGCTATGGCTTGGTTGGCGCAACCCAATAATCGGCTGCTGACGTTGGCAGATAGCGATTACCCCCAGACTCTACTAGAAATTTCTGATCCGCCGCCTGTGCTGTATCTCAAAGGGGATGTGACACGTCTCAACCAACCATGCCTCGCCGTAGTAGGCAGTCGTAATGCTTCCCCGCAAGGCTTGAACACAGCAGAGGCGTTTTCTCAAGCACTTGCCGATGCCGGTTGGTGCGTAGTCAGCGGCATGGCATTAGGGATTGACGGCGCAGCGCATAAGGGCGCGCTGAAAGGCAAGGCTAGTACCGTCGCCGTGGTAGGTACTGGTTTGGATATTGTGTATCCATCACGTCATCGTGATTTGGCGCATGAGATTGCTCAAAAAGGAGCGATGATTTCCGAGTTTCCGTTGGCAACACCCTCCATCGCGGGCAATTTTCCGCGTCGGAATCGCATCATCAGTGGTTTGGCAAGAGGTGTGCTGATTGTGGAAGCCAATTTGCAAAGCGGCTCGCTCATCACCGCACGCCTAGCAGGCGAACAGGGACGCGAGGTGTTCGCCATCCCCGGTTCCATCCATTCGCCCTTGTCCAAGGGCTGTCATCTGCTCATCAAACAAGGCGCAAAACTTGTAGATAGTATTCACGACATCCTTGAAGAATTAGGCACTGCCCCCATTTCTCAATTAGAGGAGTCAAGTCAAGGCGAAGAATTACCGTTATTAACAGCAATGGGCTACGAAGCTGTTGCAGCAGAAACTTTAATTCAGCGGTGTAGCTTGACGAGTGAGCAGGTTTCGGCGATGCTACTTACGCTGGAACTCGATGGAAGAATTGCCAGTTTGCCGGGTGGGCGGTATCAGCGCCTAAATTAATAAACCCCTGAAACTAAAAGGAAAAATCATGTTCGAGCTACTGGTATATCTGTTTGAGAATTACATCGAAGTGCAAGTGCGTGCCGATGAAAAAACTGTGGCCAAAGAGCTCTCCGCCGCTGGTTTTGATAGCGATGACATCAACCGCGCTTTCAGCTGGTTTAACAGCTTAGAAGTCCTATCTGCCAGCGACATGGCGGCTGACAGCGCAGGCTGCCGCATCTACGCCGAAGAAGAAACCAAGAAAATCGGCCACGAGTGCTTGAGCTTTCTGATGTTTCTAGAACAAGCCGGCGTACTCAATCCGCAAGAACGTGAAGTGGTAATAGATCGACTGCTGGCGTTACCGGAGATGGAAGTCAATCTAGAGCAAACTAAATGGATCTCACTAATGGTGCTGTGGCGGCACGGTAAAGCGAAGGATTATCTGTTTGTAGAGGATGCCCTGTTCAACAACAGTCACCCTACCATACACTAGAAAACCAATCATGAATTTCATTCTTACCCGTTTTGATTCACAAGAAGTTGATATTGATAGCGAAAGCATCATTGTCTTCCCACAAGGCATCCCGCCATTTGATCACTGCACGCGTTACAAATTTTTTCATGAAGAAGGCAAAGGACGCATCTTCTGGCTGCAATCGCTGGATGAGGCTAGCTTGGTTTTTTCTGTCACCGATCCCGCACTACTCAGGTTAGCTTATGAAGTGGCGTTGACCGACGAAGAACAGGCTTTGCTCAGGTTTGATGAAGGTGATGAACTGCTGCTAGCAGTGATTTTGTACCGGGATGATGGCAAGCAAAGCAACGCCTTGAATGCGGTTACTACCTCGCCAATAGTACTCAACACCGATAAACGGTTGGGCTTACAAAAAACATTGACGGAGTTTGGCGCGCAGGTGGTGATTAAAGGTATGTAACGCTATATCCCCAAGCGTTGCCAAATCGTCGAAACCGCACCCGCTTGGTTCAAGGCATAAAAATGCAATCCAGGCGCACCACCAGCCAACAATCTATCGCATAGTTCCGTCACAACATCCAGCCCCAGAGCACGCACTGAGGCGATGTCATCACCGTAATCCGCCAATCTTAAACTCAGCCAGCGTGGGATTTCCGCCCCGCACATCGCTGAAAAGCGTGCCAATTGGGCGTAGTTGTAGATGGGCATGATGCCGGGATAAACTGGGATTGCAATCCCCATCGCGTCACACTCTTCCATAAAGTGGAAATAGGAATCGGCGTTATAGAAATACTGAGTGATAGCGGCGTTGGCACCAGCATCTACTTTACGTTTGAAATTGGCTAGATCGGCTTTTGCCGATGCGGCTTCGGGATGGATTTCAGGATAAGCTGCGACTTCAATTTCGAACCAGTCGCCAGTTTCTTTACGGATAAACTCTACTAGCTCGCTGGCATAGCGGAAGTCACTAGTGGTGACTTCGCCGGAAGGCAAATCACCGCGCAGCGCTACAATGTGGCGAAAACCGTGTGCTTTGTACTGTGCCAGCACATCTCTTATTTCGTCGCGGGTAGAGGCTATACAAGACAGGTGTGGCGCTGCTTCCAGCCCATCTGCTTGGATATCGAGCACGGTTTCCAGTGTGCGGTCACGCGTCGAGCCCCCCGCGCCAAAGGTAACCGAGAAAAACTTTGGCCCAAGCTGCGCGAGTTGCTTGCGGGCAGCACGCAGCTTAGCCATGCCTTCTGCCGTTTTGGGCGGAAAGAACTCGAAACTGTAGATTCGTTTTTCGCGGGTCACGGCTTAGTACCGATAATGCTCGGCTTTATAAGGCCCTTGCTTGGAAACGCCAATGTAGGCAGCTTGCTGGTCGGTCAGCTCGGACAATTGCGCGTTGAGTTTCTTCAGTTGCAAGCGTGCGACCTTTTCATCCAAGTGCTTAGGCAATGTGTAAACGCCCACTGGATAGTCGCTGTTGCGCCCAAATAGCTCGATTTGCGCGATGGTTTGATTGGCGAAGCTAGAACTCATCACGTAGCTAGGATGGCCAGTGCCACAACCCAGATTCACCAAACGACCCTTGGCCAGCAAAATGATGCGCTTTCCATCAGGGAAGATGACGTGATCCACCTGTGGCTTGATTTCGTCCCACTCGTAACCTTCAATACTGGCAACGTCAATCTCGTTATCAAAGTGACCGATATTACACACGATGGCTTGGTCTTTCATCTTCTTCATGTGTTCATGGGTGATGACGTGATAGTTGCCGGTGCAGGTCACGAAAATGTCAGCTTTGTCGGCGGCGTAATCCATGGTCACCACACGGTAGCCCTCCATCGCGGCTTGCAATGCGCAGATAGGATCAATTTCGGTCACCCACACTTGGGCTGAAAGCGCACGCATGGCTTGAGCAGAGCCTTTACCCACGTCCCCATAACCAGCGATCAGCGCCACTTTGCCTGCGATCATCACATCGGTAGCACGCTTAATGCCGTCCACCAAGGATTCGCGGCAGCCATAAAGATTGTCAAACTTGGATTTGGTGACGGAATCGTTGACGTTGATTCCTGGGAACTTGAGTTCACCACGTTCATGCATTTGGTACAGACGATGTACGCCGGTCGTGGTTTCTTCGGTAACACCTTTAATTTGGGCGAGGCGAGTGGAATACCAAGTATTATCGATGGCCAGTTTAGCCTTAATTGCCGCGTACAAAACTTGCTCTTCTTCACTACCAGGTTTGTCCAACACAGAGATATCTTTTTCGGCTTTGGCACCCAAATGAAGCAACAACGTAGCGTCACCGCCGTCATCCAGAATCATGTTGGAGTAATGCCCATTCGACCATTCAAAAATGCGGTGAGTGTAATCCCAGTATTCGGTCAGAGATTCGCCTTTGACCGCGAACACCGGCACGCCAGTCGCGGCGATTGCGGCGGCGGCGTGGTCTTGGGTGGAGAATATATTGCACGATGCCCAGCGCACTTCAGCACCCAATGCCGTCAGCGTTTCTATCAGCACTGCGGTCTGGATGGTCATGTGCAACGAGCCAGTGATACGCGCACCTTTCAGCGGCTTGGTCAGCGCGAATTCTTCGCGTATTGCCATCAGTCCCGGCATTTCGGTTTCGGCGATGGCCATTTCCTTGCGTCCCCAAGCGGCGAGAGACAAATCGGCAATTACGTAATCATTGAAGTCGGTCACAGTGTTCATTTCATTTTCCTTTGAACAAATGTGAAGGAGGGGAGGTGGCTTTAAGGCTCACCTAATTTCCGCACCTTACACAGGTTAAATTAACGGTTTAATCAGGTGAACGCAGTTGAAACTTTTACAGATTTTCGAGCCTGGGTTGCCGAATGGCAATCTCGCAGCGTTCCTCGAAGAGTTGCGAATTGTAAATGACACAGTTCGCAAAATCAAACAATTAGTCTATAGCGCTCGCCCAAAGTTCATTGAAGTTGGCAAAATTCCACACTTTTGGGTCTTCTCTTGAGACAATTTTGTCATTGCATGGCACACGCGATAAATCGAGAATTTCCAACTTAACGTGAAGCATGGTTTTGGTCGAATAGAAAATTTTAACCTTAGGCGTAGTCAACGATTTTTTACTTTGGTCTATCACCACAGCCAAACGACCAGACTCCAAGCGCACCAAAGAGCCTATGGGGTAGATACCTATACTTTTTACAAAACATTGAAAAATATGTTCATCAAAATGACCTTTCCAAGAAGCCATACGTTTGAGCGATTCTGACGGATCCCAGCCTTCTTTGTATGGACGGTTGGAAGTGATAGCATCGTACACGTCACACACAGCGCCCATTCTAGAAAGTTGGCTGATTTCTCCATTGATGAGCTTGTCCGGATAACCACCACCTCCTATTTTTTCGTGATGGTGTCTCGCGACATCCAGCGCCGCTTCTGGTGCCCCCTTGGCATCCAGTAGCATATTGTAGCCTGCCATTGGATGTCCTTGGATGATGGTGAACTCTTCGTTTGTGAGTTTGCCGGGCTTATCTAAAATTTCAATCGGAATTGCCATTTTACCTACATCATGCAATAGCCCTGCCACCCCTGCTTGGCGCGTGGTCTCAGCATCCAACCCGAGTTGCTTGGAGAGGGACACCATCAATGCACATACTGCTACCGAGTGCATGTAAGTATAGTCATCTTTAGTTTTGAGGCGCGCCAAACTAATGAGTGCGCTGGGATTACGCATCACCGATGCAGAAATTTCTTCCACCATCGCCACGGCTTCGGTGGCATCCATGGTTTTACCCATGCGCACTTCGTGAAACATAGAACTCACCGCATCTTTAGCCTTTGCACAGATTTTGGTGGCCTGCTCCATTTCATGCTCGATGCTGACTTCAACTGGCTTGGGTGGGGCTTTTGATGGTGGCGGAGGTGCCGCGGCGGCCACCTTGGGTTGAGCCACCTCTACATCCAGCCCTTTGTCCGTGTCTATCACGACCTCCTCGATGTGGCTGTCGAGGATGGTCTTGATAGTGGCTTTGTCTTTGATCTCAAACTTGCTTTGCCAAAACGGATGCTGCATCCATGAGCCACATAGCTCATGTAAATACATGCCTATGCGTAAATCTTTAGCAGGGATGCGCTTATACATTGGACGGGCTATACGCCGGCAGACGACCTCAGAATAGAAGCTTTGTCTGTCGCTTCCCAAGTAAACTCCGGTTCATCACGGCCAAAATGGCCATAAGCCGCGGTTTTTTGATAGATCGGACGTAGTAGATCCAACATCTGCACGATACCTTTAGGACGCAAGTCGAAATTCGCTAATACCAATTCCGTTAGCTTTTCGTTGGATACCTTACCCGTGCCATAAGTTTCCACCATGACACTTGTTGGTTTTGCTACGCCAATTGCGTAGCTCACTTGCACCATACATTTGGTAGCCAATCCCGCGGCAACAATATTTTTGGCTACATAGCGCGCAGCATAAGCCGCAGAACGGTCAACTTTCGAAGGATCTTTGCCGGAGAATGCTCCGCCACCATGCGGTGCAGCACCACCGTAGGTATCCACGATAATTTTGCGTCCGGTCAAACCGCAATCGCCTTGTGGCCCGCCGATGACAAATCGGCCAGTTGGATTCACTAGAAAATTGACTTCGCCCTTGATGAGCTCTTTAGGTAATACTGGTTTGATAATGTCTTCGATCACCGCTTCGCGTATGGATTCCAGCGAAATGTCGGGCGAATGTTGAGTAGAAATCACCACAGTATCAATAGACAGCGGTTTACCGTCCACATAGCGTATCGTTACCTGCGATTTGGCATCAGGACGCAGCCATGGCAAGCGGCCATCTTTGCGTAACTGTGATTGGCGTTCCATCAGGCGATGCGCCAAATAGATGGGCAGCGGCATCAAGCTAGGCGTTTCATTGCAAGCGTAGCCAAACATCAAACCCTGGTCGCCCGCACCTTGGTTGAGGTAGTCGTCAGAGGCACGATCCACGCCCTGTGCAATATCTGGTGATTGCTTATCGTATGCCACTAATACCGCGCAACCTTTGTAATCTATGCCGTATTCGGTGTTGTCATAGCCGATACGTTTAATTGTATCGCGCGCCACTTGGATGTAGTCAACATTGGCAGTTGTGGTGATCTCGCCCGCCAACACCACCAAACCTGTATTGGTGAGGGTTTCGGCGGCAACGCGTGAGTATTTGTCTTGTGCCAAAATGGCATCGAGAATGGCATCAGAAATCTGGTCAGAAACCTTGTCTGGATGTCCTTCTGAAACTGATTCAGAAGTGAATAAATAGTCGCTCATGAGTAAAATCGGTTGGTTAAGGTAAGGCCTGCTAGAATAACAAAATTCCGAGTCTTAAAGAAGCAACTTAATCAAACCATCGTGCTTATTCGCTTGCTCCGTTTGTTCGCTCGATTACCTCTTTCCGTTAATCACTTCTGCGGCATGCTAGTTGGCTGGATGATGTATTTTTTGTCTCCCACTTACGCCGCCAGACTGCGTCACAATCTGCGTGCTAGCGGCATTTTTGCTGGTGCTACGGCGTACAAAAAAATGCTGCGCCACAACATAGGCGAGACAGGAAAAGGCGTGACCGAAGCCTTTGCTATCTGGTTTCGCCCGCAGCAAGAAGTGCTGGAATGGGTGCGCACCTGTCACGGCTGGCAGCACGTAGAAGATGCACTGACCGCCAAACGTGGCATTATCTTTCTCACACCGCATTTGGGCTGCTTTGAAATCACTGCACAGTACTATGCTGCCAACTATCCCATTAGCGTACTGTATCGTCCACCTCGCAAAGCTTGGCTGGAGCCTTTAATCCACGAAGGTCGTGCGCGCACCAAAATCAAGTTGGCCCCCACCAATTTGCAAGGCGTGAAGGGCTTGCTCAAAGCGCTGAAACAAGGCGAGGCGATTGGCATATTGCCGGATCAAGTGCCCAGCGCGGGCGAAGGTGAGTGGCAAGATTTTTTTGGTCGCTCTGCCTACACCATGACTTTGGTCAATCGTTTAGCGCAATCCACCGGTGCTGCAATACTGCTAGCCTATGGTGAGCGTCTAGCGGATGGTGCTGGTTATGTTATTCATATTGAGCCCAGCACGCTTGAGGATGGTTTGAACGCCGCGATTGAATCTTTGATACGGCGCTGTCCGGAACAGTATTTATGGGCTTACAATCGCTATAAAACGCCGCGTGGCGCTGTGAAAACAGAAACGCTGAGACCAGAAACATGAATTTGAAATTCACCAAAATGCATGGTGCAGGCAATGATTTTGTGGTGTTGAATGGAATCACCCAAAAATTAGCTCTGAGCGCTGCACAAATCCGCCACATCGCCGATCGCCATTTTGGTGTGGGTTGCGACCAGTTACTGCTCGTAGAAAATGCAACCGTAGCAGATGCGGATTTTCGCTATCGCATCTTTAACGCAGATGGAGGCGAGGTGGAACAGTGCGGCAACGGCGCGCGCTGTTTTGTGCGTTTTGTAACCGACGCTGGACTAACGCAAAAAACCGAAATTCGCGTACAAACCATGTGCGGCCTGATTACTCTTAAATTGGAAGCCGATGGCATGGTCACCGTCAATATGGGAGCACCGCACTTTGAGCCGGAGAAAATCCCATTTTTAGCGGATTCGCAGGCGCTGACCTATACCTTGCCGCTGGAAAACCAAACCATAGAAATCGGTGCGCT
Source organism: Methylophilales bacterium (assembly GCA_021414145.1). Classification (GTDB taxonomy): domain Bacteria; phylum Pseudomonadota; class Gammaproteobacteria; order Burkholderiales; family Methylophilaceae; genus CAILHX01. The sequence continues at coordinate 14,922 of JAIOOY010000008.1, forward strand.
GTCCATGGGTAATCCTCATGCAGTGCAGGTTGTTAATGACGTGGAAACCGCTCCAGTATTAACTCAAGGCGCAGCAATCGAACATCACCCTCAGTTTCCGCAACGGGTCAACGCGGGCTTTATGCAAGTGATAAATCGCCAGCACATCAAGCTCAGAGTATATGAGCGCGGCGCTGGTGAAACCTTGGCCTGTGGCACCGGTGCTTGCGCTGCGGTGGTGCATGGTATTCGATTGGGATTGCTGGAGTCACCAGTCAAGGTCAGCGCGCATGGCGGTGAACTCAATATCTCTTGGACTGGCGCTCAGGCACCAGTGATGATGAGTGGTGAGGCGGTGGTAGTATTTGAAGGTGAACTTAACATTTAGGAAAACATGATGGAATTAGATGACGCAGCTGTTGCCCAATTTTTACGCGCAGACCCGCAGTTTTTTGAACGCAATTTGAATCTACTGAAGGAAATCGTCTTACCCGATCCACATGGTGGGGCAGCAGTTTCAATGGCAGAACGTCAGCAAATGGCGCTGCGTGAAAAAATGCGCTCTTTAGAGGGTAAGTTGCTGGATTTGTTAGCGTATGGCGAAACCAATGACGTGATAGGCGAACGTATGCACCGCCTAGCCTGTGACATGCTGGAGACTACAAATTTTGCCAACCTCATCACCACGGTAGTGAATAATCTGCGCGACGATTTTCAAGTACCGCATGTGGCGATACGTTTGTGGGCGACTGCAAAAAACAGCGAGGATGCCAATCTTGTGCAATTCGCTGTGGTGACAGCAGACTTCTGGAGCTGGGCCGATAGCCTCAAAACTCCCTACTGCGGACATCAGCCGGAAATGGATGTGAACAGCTGGTTTGGGACTACTCCTACGGAAAATGGTGCCCCTTTGCATTCTTTTGCACTAATACCCTTGCGCGGTGAACGCACCTTGGGCTTGCTGGCCTTGGCTAGCGAAGACCCGCAACGTTTTTACCCCGATATGGGTACATTATTCTTGCAGCGCATCAGCGATATGCTCAGCGCAGCACTACTGCGGTACGTCGCCTAAGATGGTGCATGCAGATAGCGCCTCATCTGCAAATCCACTATTAAGCGCCTATTTGGCGCACCTTACCAACGAACGCGGCTTGAGTCACCTAAGCCGCGAAAACTACGCGCGGGATATTCTCGTGTTGCTACAATTAGCAGGCAACGCCGACCTCAAAACCTTACAAGTCGCGCACATCCGCCGCTTTGTTGCAGCTATGCACGGCAAAGGGCTTTCCGGAAAAAGCATCGCGCGGCGCTTGTCGGCTTGGCGTGGGTTCTATCAATTCCTCATTCATAGACACGATTTTGACAGCAATCCTTGCATAGGCATGCGAGCCCCCAAGTCGCCAAAATCCTTACCACAAGCTCTATCGCCAGAGCAGGCCGGACGTTTGGTAGAAATCGACGACGACAGCCTACTCGCGGTGCGTGACTGCGCCATATTCGAGTTATTTTATTCTTCTGGGTTACGGTTGGCCGAACTGGTAGGGTTGGACATCAACGGTCTGGACTTGCGCGATGCCACGGTCACCGTAACCGGCAAAGGAAACAAGACGCGTATCGTACAAGTGGGCAGCAAAGCGATAGAAGCCGTGCAACACTGGCTGGAACTACGTCCCATGATTGCAGTGGAAAGTGAAACGGCGCTATTTCTTAACAATCGAGGGAAAAGGCTTAGTCCCCGTGCTGTGCAATACCGTATCAAGTATTGGGCAATCAAACAAGGCGTGGCGGGCGATGTGCATCCGCATACCCTAAGACATAGCTTCGCCACACATGTACTGCAATCTTCCGGCGATTTACGTGCGGTGCAGGAAATGCTGGGACACGCCAACATTTCTACTACGCAGGTTTATACGCATTTGGATTTTCAGCATTTGGCTAAGGTTTATGATCAAGCGCACCCACGAGCGAAGAAGAAATAGTTACTGCACCCGTCCATCTTCCAGCTTCAGCTTCACTGCATCCTGCATCTCTGACAACTCCTTGTCGTGCGTGGCAATAACCACGCAGTTATTGGCATCTCGCATATGCGCGATAAGTTCGACAACTTGCTCACGGGCTGCATCGTCTAGGTTGGCAGTGGGTTCGTCTAGCAGCAGTAGTTCCGGCTTCAGCACTCGCGCTCTTGCCATTGCCACGCGCTGTTTTTCGCCACCGGAAAGCTGGTTGGGCGGCACGTCACGTAGATGAGAAATTCCCGCCCATGCCATTTCAGCCGCAACTAGTTGGTCTCGCTCATTTTTTGCTATGCCGCGTAACTTGAGGCCATAGCCTATATTTTCGGCGACGCTGGTGTAGAACAGGTAGGAATGCTGATGCACGTAAATCAACCGTGGCGCCAAAGCCGCGCGCTCAGATGCGTTGTTTACCGACTGACCGTCAAATTGGAAATTCCCGTTATCTGCTGCTTCCAGCCCCGCCATGATTTTCAACAGGGTGGTCTTACCCACACCATTTTCGCCCAGCAAGAGATAAGTACTGCCGCGCAGCATCTCTAGCGCCTCGACATTAAGCAGCAACCTTTCACCGTGTGATTTTCTTAGATTTTGTAAAGAAAAAATGGAATTCATCGCGTGAGCCCTTTGCCTTGGAAGAAAGCCATCGTAAAGTTGACCGCCAAAGCCAAAGCCACCAGCACCACGCCTAGAGCAATGCCCTGGGCAAACTCACCTTTGCTAGTTTCCAGCGCAATGGCTGTAGTGATGTTGCGCGTCACGCCGGCGATGTTGCCACCCACCATCATGGCACAACCGATTTCCGACAACACTCGCCCAAAACCCGTAGTAATCGCCACCAGCACCGCGAAACGAGCTTCCAGCAACACCGTCCACATGGCTTGCATGCGGCCAGCTCCCAAGGTTTTGGCGGTTTCTGCGGCGCGTTTGTCCACAGACTGTACAGCGGAAAGCGTCATCGCGGCGAGTATAGGAAAGGCCAGCACGGCTTGACCGAGAATCATGGCCTGTTGCGTAAACAGCCAATGCCACGCGCCTAGCACGCCTTGGCGAGAGAGCAGCAGGTACATGATGAGGCCGATGACTACTGTAGGCAGAGCTAACAGGGTTTGTAACAATACAACCAACACCCGCCGCCCAGGAAAAGTAAATGTGGCTAGCGCAAAACCCATCGCCACGGCTGGCGGTACAGCACAGATAAGTGCCAATGTGGAGACGCGCAGCGATACGCCTATGATATTCCACAGCGCAGCATCACCACCCAGAAGCAATTCAAAAGCTTGTTGGGTGGCTTGCAGTAATGTCATTTAGCCGATGGCGTGAACAGCTGCTCACCATCAACTTTGAAGCTCGCAATCAAGCTCTGCCCCTCTGCGGAAGTTATCCAGTTGATCAATTGCGTTGCGCCTTTATAGTTAGCATCTGGGAATTTCTTGGGATTGACCGCGATAATGCCGTAGGGATTGTACATCTTAGAATCGCCTTGTACCAAAATCGGCAGACCTACCTTATCCTTGAAAGCCAGATAGGTGCCACGATCGGTTAGGGTGTAAGCACGCATTTCACCCGACATCATAAGTACTTCTCCCATACCCTGTCCCGCAGATACATACCAAGCACCCTGTGGTTTGGTATTTAACGCCTTCCAATAACTTTTTTCCATTTGGTCGGTGCCAGAATCGTCGCCGCGTGATACAAAGCGCCATTTCTTCTGGGATATTTTTTGCATAGCGGTCAGCACGTCTTTCTCACCATTGATTTTGGCAGGATCGTTATTTGGGCCAATCAGGATGAAGTCGTTGTACATCACGTCCTTGCGGTCTATACCGTGACCCGCCGCAACAAAAGCATCTTCGGCGGGGCGAGCATGTACCAGCACCACATCCACATTACCGTCTTCGCCTAGTTTCAGTGCTTTGCCACTACCCACAGAGATGACGTTGACCTTACAACTGCACTTGACCTCAAACTTAGGCAATAAGAAATCCAGCAAGCCAGAATTGGCTGTGCTAGTCGTCGTAGCAAGACGAATAAGACTTTTGTCGCCCGCAAAAGCTAAGGTGGTTGCAATGGCAAAACAAAAAGCTGTGACTATGGTTACGAAGCGTTTCATCATTACCCCTTAGAAGTCGTACTGAGCACGGAAAGTCACTGCGTTCTCAGTGTTGCTGGATTTACTGTTGATGATAATAGGCGTATCAAACTCAGTGTGGATGTAGTTAAGCACAATACGCGCGTTGGGTGTCATGATCCATTTGGCACCTGCTGTCCAAGCATCGGCTTGGTTGGTAAAGGATGCGGCGGCCGTAGGCGTAGTTAAACAACCTGTCCCTGCCACGCAACCGTTGGCCGAGGTAACAAAATCAGAAGCATCAAACAGGCTGTAACGTAACCCTAGCTCTATTGCACCATAACCGCCTTTATCAATCGAGAAACTGGTTTTGGGTGTAATGCGCCCAAACATGCCGTCCTTGTAGGAATCAGCGTAACTCTCACCCGTCACAAGCCAATTTACGTCAGCGTACCAAGCGTTGATATCCTTGTCGAAAGTCCTATTTGCCGTTGTCCTGCCGCTGTAATTGGCTCTGATATACTCACTTTGCAACTTGACTGGACCATAGGCCAACGCGGTTTCCAATCCCCAGCGATCTTTATCAAGGTCGTCACCCGTAAAAGCCGCCGTAGAAAAGAATTTTGTTGCCACGGTACTGGAGGTTGCCAGAGTGTTGGTTGTAATGCCGTTAGATTCTGTATAGCCCGATAATGTGAGTGTACCAGTGGCGGTTGTAGGCTGAGACGTTCCACGACTAACCGTACCACCCATGTGTACCACGGCCTTATTCCATTCCGCCCAGTCCGCTACGTTAATCACCGCACGACCAATCACGTCTTTGTTATCTTTGGTATCGTCGTTATTTTGACCACTACCGTTGACGTAGGACAAGTTGTAATAGGTACCCTTGAACGGTGAGCCAAACAACATCACGCCACGGTCGTAGGTAGAATTAAAGATTGCGCCCGTGGCAGTAGCCATCGACAATTCCTGGAAATCAGTAAAATTCGTGCTCTGCGCACGCTCTAATCCGAAAACTGGTTTGAACTGACCGATACGTATCCGCGCACCCGGAAAGTGCTTGTATTCCACGTAACCATAGGTCATACCAACAGTTCCCTTGGAGCCATCATTGGTATTGGAATACTCGCCTTCCACTCTGAGTAGAAAATCTTTTAGAAAGGTGAATTGCGCTCCGAGACGGGCACGACGTATGGAAAAAGTGTCATTTTTCCACACCGTAGGATCTATCGCACGGTAGTCAGCTTGGATACGCCCGTTGAGTTGCAACGACCAATTGCCGGTACCATCGTCCAACACCAACCCATCCTTGAAGGCGGCATACACAGCATTGCCCTTGCTTTTGCCCTTTTCATCCATTTTGGCATCTTTGGTTTGCGCCATCTGTTGTTGCACCGCCATAAGCTCTTCACTCAAAGCTTTTAGTTGCTTTTCCAGAGCCTCAATACGAGCCGCCGCGTCCACCTCATCAGCTATCGCATGCCCACTCAAGGCTAGCAATAGCGCCATCCACATCCATTTTTTTTTCATGTTTACCCCCCCGAATATATAACGGTTGTATTTTATCCTATACATCGAGAGATATGCATCAACAAATACAGCGGGGTTTGAAATTACTTAGCGAGGAGCTTTAGAAGGGCGTGGAGGTCACTCTCAATATGTGCGGCGGCTTTACTCTCCAGCGCTTGATAGCGCCGCAATACATCTAGGCCAAACGTGGTCAGCTGTGCGCCGCCACCTTGTGCGCCCCCAGTTGCCGTGCTGACCAACGGTTCAAGAAAGGCTTGATTCATGGTGGAAACCAAATCCCAGGCGCGCTTGTAGGACATCCCCATGGACTTTGCTGCGGCGGAAATGGAACCGTGCTTCACTATGGCGTCCAACAACACTGCTTTGCCAGGGCCGATGGCGGAGAGTTTGCCATAGGGGATACGGATTTTGATGTGTGGTTGACTCATAGAATACCCTCGTTGAAAGCAGCGTTGTTTCACGACGCTTAAGCGCATAGAATGGTTATCTTAACGTAAATCAAGTAACACTTACATGTCATGAATCAGTCAAACACATCACTGATAGATCAGTTTGGCCGCAAGGTGGACTACATTCGCTTGTCCATCACCGACCGCTGCGATTTTCGATGTGTTTATTGCATGGCGGAAGACATGACGTTTTTGCCGCGCGATGAAGTGTTGACCTTGGAAGAGTGCGCGCGTCTGGTGCAGGTATTTGTGGGTTTGGGTGTGAGCAAAGTCCGTATTACAGGGGGCGAACCACTGGTGCGTAAAAATGCACTATGGCTGTTTCAGGAAATCGGTCAGTTGCCGGGTTTGAGAGAGTTGGTGACTACCACCAACGGTTCGCAACTAGAGCACATGGCCAAAGATTTGCGCGCCGCCAACGTGAGCCGCATCAATATCAGCGTGGATAGTCTGAATGCTGCGCGCTTCAAAAAAATCACCCGTACCGGCGACCTAGATAAAGTGCTACGCGGTTTACAAGCAGCCAAACAAGCTGGGTTTAAGGGCATCAAACTGAATACAGTGCTGATGCGCGGCTTCAATGATGACGAGGCAGAAAGCCTAGTTGAGTTCGCCGTGAACCAAGAAATTGACATCGCCTTCATCGAGGAAATGCCACTTGGCGAAGTGGATCACACCCGCGAATCTACTTACGTCAGCAACGCCGACACTTTGGCGCGGCTGCAAAAACAATTCACACTCGTCAGCAGCACCGAGAACACTGGCGGCCCGGCAAAATATTGGCGCATAGCGAATTCCCAAACCAAAATCGGTTTTATTTCACCGCATAGTCACAACTTCTGTGAAGCCTGCAATCGCGTGCGAATTACTTGCAAGGGCGAGCTGTATTTGTGCTTGGGGCAGGAGGACAAAGTAGATTTAATGCCGCTGCTGCGTGAATACCCGCACGACGATCAGCCTTTACTCGAGGCCATTTTGCGCAGCATGAGCATTAAACCCAAAGGTCACGATTTCGATTTGCGCCGCGCGGAGCCAGCCGTCATAAGATTCATGTCCGTCACGGGGGGGTAATTCACTTATGGCATACAAGCCAACCCTCACCCACGCCAGCCGCCAAGCTACCTTCCCCGCCATTGCAATAGATGAAACTGGTGCTCAAGTGCCAGTGGAAATCGCAGGTGAACATCCTCTTACGTTGTACCTCGACAAGCGCGAAATCGTCACTCTGATGACCTTGGGTGACTCTCCGGAAGCATTGATTATTGGCTATCTACGCAATCAAAAGCTGGTCAGACAATTGGCGGATATCGTGTCAGTACAAGTGGATTGGGAAACCAACGCGGTGGCGGTGACCACCAACACGCAAATTGACGACTTGGATGAGCGCTTAGGAAAGCGTACCGTCACCACTGGCTGCGGCCAAGGCACGGTGTTTGGAGACGTGATGGAACACATCAGCCACCTGACGCTGCCCAACGATGTCATGCTCAGCAACCAGACTTTGTACGCGCTGCTAGAAAACCTGCGCCACCACGACACTTTGTATAAAAAAGCGGGCGCTTTGCACAGTTGCGCTTTAGCTAAAGATTCAGAAATCCTCTATCACGTGGAAGACGTAGGCCGTCACAACGCGGTGGATGCGATTGCGGGATTCATGTGGCTGGATAACGTGACTGGCGACGATAAAATCTTCTATACCACAGGACGCTTAACCTCAGAAATGGTCATCAAAGGGGCGCAGATGGGCATTCCTTTCATCGTCTCACGCTCCGGCATCACACAAATGGGCTATGAAGTGGCGCAAAAAGTGGGGATTACCTTGATAGGTCGCGCTAAAGGTTCTCATTACTTACTCTTCACGGGCGAGCATCGCTTTAAGCGCTTATGAAAGTGACTGGTATCGTGTTGGCAGGAGGCCAAGGCCGCCGGATGGGGAACGTGGACAAGGGCTTGGTTATTCTCAATAGCAGGCCCATGGTGGCGCATGTGCTGGAACGCCTCGCGCCGCAGGTGGACGAAGTGCTGGTCAATGCCAACCAAAACCTGGAGCAATATGCCGCATTTGGCTTTTCCGTAATTTCTGATAGTTTGATTGGCTACGCGGGTCCATTAGCCGGATTACAGGCAGGTTTGAGCGCTGCACAGCATGAATTGGTCGCTACCGTTCCCTGCGATTCTCCCTTCTTGCCGCTGGATTTAATCGCACGACTAAAAGCAGCATTGCTAGAACACCGCGCCCAGCTTGCCGTAGCGGTTACCCATAACCAACCACATCCAGTGTTTTGTTTGTGCCTGCGCAATGTCTTGCCACATCTCACTGCTTTTCTTGATAATGGCGGGCGAAAAATTGACGCGTGGTATGCCACGCTTAATACCGTAGAAGTCAATTTTGACGACGAAGTAGATGCTTTTATCAACATCAACACCATGCAAGAACTAAAGAACCTCTAATGAAATCAGAAACACCCTTACTCGGTTTTTGTGCCTATGGCAGCGGCATAGGCAAGACCACACTGCTTGCCAGCCTGATTCCTGAACTGGTTGCTGCGGGACTAAGGGTATCTGTCATCAAGCATGCGCACCACAGCTTTGACATTGACCACCCGGGTAAGGATAGCTATCGGTTGCGCGAAGCCGGTGCGGTTCAGATGCTACTCGGCTCCAGAAAAAGATGGGCGCTGATGACGGAACTTTCACGCACTGGCAATAATCATGAAGAACCGAGCTTGGCTGAGCTTTTACCACATGTGGACGGCAATTTGGTCGACCTGATTGTGGTTGAGGGTTTCAAGAGTGCACCTATTCCCAAGATTGAGATTTACCGGCCATCTTTGGGTAAACCCTTGCTAGCCGCAAGCGATTCGCACATCATCGCCATTGCAAGTGACGGCGCGGTGGTGAGCGGGGTACCTGTGCTGGACTTGAACAGGCCTGCAGCGATCGCACAATTTGTACTGCAATGGCTTAAAAAGGAATCATCATGACCCTAGACTTTATCGCCGCCAGTTGTGCGGATGACTACGATCCCAACTCGATGAACGTGGATAAGGCGCGACATTTTATTCGTCAATACCTAAGTCCAATTCAGGCACAAGAGAGCTTGGCTTTGCGTTCAAGTTTAGGGCGCATTTTGGCGACGGATATTTTGTCGCCGTGCAATGTGCCTAACCACGACAATTCGGCGATGGATGGCTATGCATTTAATGGCGACGATATTGCGGCAGATACCACTACCAGTTTAAAAATTGTCGGTACGGCTTTTGCGGGCAAAGTGTTCGATGGAAAAGTAGAGCGCGGCCAGTGTGTAAGAATTATGACGGGTGCCGTGATGCCGGATGCCACCGATAGCGTGATTCCACAAGAGCAAGCGCAAGTAGATGGCGAGAAAATCATGTTTGGCGCAGGGGCTAGACGTGGCCAACATCGGCGTTTTGCCGGCGAGGACTTGAAGTTGGGGCAAGTAGTGTTACCCACCGGACACCTGATACGCCCTGCCGACTTGGGGTTGGTAGCGTCGCTAGGCATATGCGAAGTCAAAGTCTATCGCAAACTGCGCGTAGCATTTTTCTCTACCGGAGACGAACTTTCCAGCATCGGCCAACAACTTGAATCCGGGCAAGTGTATGACAGTAACCGCTATACCATTTATGGCATGTTGGCGAGGCTGGGAGTCGAAATCATCGACATGGGCGTGGTACGCGACGACCCAGTGCTGCTGGAGCAGGCGCTCGTTAACGCTTCAGAATCGGCTGATGTCGTGATCACTAGCGGCGGCGTCTCGGTGGGTGAAGCCGACTACATGAAAGAGCTGCTTAACAAGCGAGGCCAAGTGGTGTTCTGGAAGATCGCCATGAAACCGGGACGACCTTTGGCTTATGGCAAAATCGGCAATGCACACTATTTTGGTCTGCCGGGTAATCCGGTTTCGGTCATGGTTACTTTTTATCAGTTTGTACGCGACGCACTGCTAAACTTGATGGGGCAACCCCATCCCAGACCCATTCCACTATTTTCTGCCATCTGCGACGACGAAATTCGCAAAGCCCCTGGCAGAACTGAATTTCAGCGAGGCGTGTTACATCAAGTTAACGATGACTGGCACGTCAAACTCACTGGAAATCAAGGCTCCGGGGTGCTAAGCTCCATGTCGGAAGCCAACTGTTTTGTGGTATTGGATGAAGCTTGCGGCAATATCGCGGCAGGTGCTTTGGTGCAAGTGCAATTGCTGGAAGGCTTGATTTAGGTTGCTAATGACTAAGCTCTTATAGTAAAAAGCAATTATGGCTGAAGAAGATAGCGACCTTGAACGAACAGAAGCGGCGTCGCCTCGACGATTAGAAGAGGCGCGCGCCAAAGGCAATGTCCCGCGTTCGCGTGAACTCAACACATTTGCCATCATGATGGCTGGCGGCGTGACGCTATTAATACTAGGCCCACGCTTTGCCAATGGCTTCAGCGCTTTGATGCAGCATTGGTTCACTTTCAACTATGTCACTCTACGTGACCCCATGATGATGTGGCGCGGACTATGGGAAACCACCTTAGCCATGCTGATATTATTTGCTCCATTGATATTGGTGCTCCTCATCGCAGTGTTTGCCGCACCACTCTCTATTGGCGGCCTGTCCATAAGCTCACAAGCATTAGAACCCGATTTTGGACGTGCCAACCCTATCAAAGGCTTGGCACGCCTGATTTCCTTAAATGGCTTGGTTGAGTTAGTCAAAGCATTATTCAAGGCCTTGCTGGTAGGTGGCTTAGGATTCTGGATTATCTGGGGACGTAAAGACGAAATCATGCGGCTAGCCGCCGAACCGATTACCGGTAGCATTCCGCATTTGCTTGACCTCATGGCTTGGAGTTTCATCTGGTTATCCGCGACCTTACTCATCATCGTAGCCATGGACGTGCCATTCCAAATGTGGGATTACTATAAAAAACTACGCATGACTAAAGAAGAAGTGCGTAAAGAGATGCGCGAAAGCGAAGGGGATCCGCACATCAAATCGCGCATACGTTCACTGCAACGTGAAGCCGCGCGTAAACGCATGATGGCCGAGGTGCCCAAAGCGGACGTAATCGTCACCAACCCTACCCATTACGCAGTGGCCTTGAAATACAGCGCCGAGCTGATGAGTGCGCCAACAGTAGTGGCCAAAGGCAGCTATTTGCTGGCGCAGCGCATCCGTGAAATAGGTGAAGAGAACAAGGTGCCCATACTGGAAGCCCCACCTTTGGCGCGGGCACTCTACAAACATGCGGAATTAGGAATGGAGATTCCTTCCGCCTTGTTTGCCGCAGTAGCTGAAGTTCTGGCGTATATTTATCAACTTCGCAGCTATAATAGCGGCGAGGGTGAACAACCATTGCAACCTAAAGAGTTGCCGGTACCCAAAGAGTTGGATTTTGAACCAGTAGAATGATGCATTTGCCACAAGGCCGCATCGCAGTTGATAATGTTTTTGATGGGTTTAAGGAAGAGCTAATACATGGCATTTAACGCCAGCAAAATACCTTTGCGCGAATTTGCATTACCGTTACTTATCATCATGATTCTTGGCATGATGGTAGTACCGTTGCCGCCTATTCTGCTTGACCTGTTATTTACTTTCAATATCGCCCTGGCCATGATCGTCATCATGGTTAGCATCTACACCGTCAAACCTCTCGACTTTGCGGTGTTCCCCACTGTGCTGCTGCTCACCACCTTGATGCGCCTGTCGCTCAACGTGGCATCGTCGCGTATCGTTCTGTTGCACGGTCACACCGGGCCTGACGCGGCGGGCAAAGTGATTGAAGCCTTCGGTCACTTCTTAGTTGGTGGTAATTACACTGTCGGCATCATCGTATTTATCATTTTGGTGATCATCAACTTTGTGGTAATCACCAAGGGCGCAGGACGTATCGCTGAAGTGAGCGCACGTTTCACCTTGGACGCGATGCCAGGCAAACAAATGGCGATCGATGCAGATTTGAATGCCGGCCTTATCGGCGAAGAGGACGCTAAAAAACGCCGCGCCTATATCTCGCAAGAGGCCGAGTTCTATGGTGCGATGGACGGTGCCAGCAAGTTTGTGCGCGGCGATGCCGTCGCTGGCATTTTGATCGTATTCATCAACATCATCGGCGGTCTTATCATCGGCATGGCGCAACACGGTTTGGATTTCGCTACCGCTATCAATAATTACACCTTGCTCACCATAGGTGACGGCTTGGTGGCTCAAATTCCAGCACTGATTATTTCCACCGCAGCCGGTATCGTGGTCACCCGCGTCGGTGGCGATGATGATCAGGACGTAGGCGCACAGTTGCTGGGGCAGATGTTCGCAAATTCCAAAGTTTTGTACATCACGGGTGGCCTGCTGCTCACCATGGGCATCATTCCCGGCATGCCGCATTTTGCCTTCATACTGCTAGGTGGGCTTTCCGCAGGTACTGGCTATCTGATGGACAAGCGCGCACGCGAGGCGCTGCAAGCGGCAACAGATGGGATAAGGCCTACCACAGCACCAGTGCCGCTGGACGAAATGCCAGAAGTAGGCTGGGAAGACGTACAGGCAGTAGACGTGATCGGACTGGAAGTGGGTTACCGCCTCATCCCTCTGGTGGATCGTGGGCAAGACGGTGAGCTGCTACGACGCATTCGTGGTATCCGTAAAAAATTCGCGCTGGATATGGGTTTCTTGGTGCCGCCAGTACACATACGGGACAATCTGGAACTCAAGCCCAACGTCTATCGCATCGTATTAAAGGGCGTTGAAATTGGTCAAGGCGAAGGTTTCGTCAACCAATATTTGGCTATCAACCCGGGGCGTGTCACTGGCGAACTCACCGGTATCAAAACCCAAGACCCTACTTTTGGCTTACCCGCAGTGTGGATAGAAAGCGAAGCGCGTGACCAAGCGCAAGCATTTGGTTATACGGTAGTGGACGCGTCTACCGTAATTGCCACGCACCTGTCCAACGTCATCCAGACCCACTCCTCCGAGTTGCTGGGCCGCGAAGAGACACAAGCGCTGATAGACAGAGTCGCCAAAGAATCACCCAAACTGGTGGAAGACATTATCCCCAAAGTATTACAGCTCAGCACCTTGCAACGCGTGTTACAAAACCTGTTGGCAGAGGGCGTACACATTCGCGACATGCGAACTATCCTCGAGGTTCTGGCCGACCACGCCGCACGCACACAAGACACCGAAATTCTCACCTCAGTCGTGCGTACCGCTTTAGGTCGCGCCATTACGCAACAACTGTTTGCAGGGAACGAAGAGATACAAGTGATTGCGCTGGAGCCACGTCTGGAAAGCATACTCATGAATGCCACGCAAACCCCTGGTGCGGATGGCCCAGGGCTGGAACCTGGCTTGGCTGAGCAACTACTGCAAGGGGTGAGTGAATCCGCCGCAGAACAGGAACAAATGGGCGTGCCGTCGGTGCTGTTAGTGCCTAGTCAATTACGTACGGTATTGGCGCGATTCTTACGTCGCTCCATCCCCGGCCTCAACGTGCTGTCGCATACCGAAATTCCCGATGGCCGCACCATCCGCATCGTCCATACTGTGGGTGGCTAACATTTGCAGTCAATTGAACTTTTGCACCCATTTGTGACTCAAGTTACAGATGTCCACTGAAGCTTACAACACACTACCTTGGCAGAAAAAATATGGAGAATGTCATGCGTAACACCCGATTGACCTTGGTGACTCTGGCTTTGAGCTTCCTCACTATGGCAAATACTGCTAGTGCCGAAGCCAACCCGGAACTATGGTCAGTACTCAAGCAAAGCTTCTTCGGCAGTAAAAACATAGAGCCTGCCGACTTCATTAAACTAGATGGCCCCAAACGCGCTGAGAGCGGTGCCCAAGTGCCAATTACGCTGACCATCAGTAAACCGCAAGACACGCCGGATGCCATCAAAAAAGTTTATCTTTTTGTGGATGCCAACCCAATCCCGCTCACTGCCACTTACTATTTCACGCCTCTTAACGGTAAAGTCGAGCTCGCTACACGCATACGCATGGAGGTAGATTCTTACATCCACGCCGTAGGAGAAACCGCAGATGGCAAACTTTATGTTACTGACGTGGCGATTCGTGCTGCTGGTGGCTGCGGCGGTAGCGTAGATGGCGATGAAACAGCGATTCGTGCCGCTTCCGGCAAGATGAAAGTGCATGTAGAGTCCCCTGTGAAATTCGGCGAACCTACGCCCGTCACCTTTCTCATCAAACACCCCATGTACACTGGCCTACAGCGTGATCTCGTCTCTGGCGGTTACAAGCCTGCCTTTTTTATGCACAAAGTCGCGTTCACCTATAACAAAAATCCCGTGATGCATGTGGACTTTGGTGTAGGTGTGGCGGAAGACCCCTACATGCGTTTTTCTTACCTGCCGGAAGGCCCGGGAACGCTAGAGGTAAGCGCCACAGACAATGAAGGTAAGACGTTTACTCATCAGCTTGAAGTGGCTAACTAAATCGGCAAGCACCCAATAAAAAAGGGCGCTGTCAGCGCCCTTTTTTATTTTCTGTACTCTGGTTAGCTACAGCTTGTCATGCGTCCCATCACTTCGTCCTTATCCACGAATTTGTGTTTGAGCGCGGCCAGCACATGTATCCCAATCAAGGTAATCAAAATAACCGCTATAGTTTCATGTGTTTCTTTGAACACTGAGCGTATAGCCTCATTATCCAGTCCCTTAATAAAATCCATACCGAACAATTTCACACCATACTTGCTGTAGGTCGCCATGATAAGTCCGCTCAGTGGCATCAAAAACATCAGCATATACAGCAAATGGTGCGATGCGCTAGCTGCCTTTCTTTGCCATCCAACGATGCTTGCAGGAAGTGCTGGCGCTTTGTGCGTAACCTTCCAGTAGATGCGGAACAACACCAGTGCAAAGACAATCACTCCGAATGATTTATGCAGATTAAAGTAATAACTTCTAGGTGAAATCGCCTCTGATAACTGCACCATATAAATTCCCAAATCAAACAAATCAAATGAGGCTACTTTAGGTGCATCCTTGGGTAAGTCTGCCATAAACCAACCGACGGTAAACATGCCAAATATCATCAATGCAATCAGCCAATGCAACATAATGGCCACCTTGGTATAGCGTTGCGTATTGCTCACTTGTAATACTCCTCAATAAAAACCGAATGGGTGAATCTTAGCGCATGTAGAATTGTCGTAATGTCTGTTCACTAAAAAGACATCATTTTGTAATCTTAGTTCATGAAAGCACTCTTATGCTATACCGTCTAGTCACCTTGCTTTTATTTATTTCTACCAGCGTATACGCTGATCCATTAACGATGAAAGAAGTTGCCGAAGGAGTGTTCATCCACCAAGGTGCGCATGAAGAATTGGATGAAGGCTATCACGGCGACATCGCCAATATCGGCTTTGTGGTAGGTAACGACGCGGTGGCGGTGATAGATACTGGCGGCAGCAAACAAGTGGGCGACAGGCTGCGCGAGGCGATTGTTAAAGTCACGGCACTACCCATACGCTTTGTCATCAATACCCACATTCACCCCGACCACGTGTTCGGCAATGCCTCTTTTGTGCAAGACAAACCAGAGTTTATCGGTCACGCCAAACTGGGCGACGCGATGGAGTTGCGTCGTGATATTTACATCAAAAATAATACTGATGTACTCGGCGCAGCCTTTGCTGGCAGCGCATTGATCAAGCCCACAAAGGCCGTCAGTGACACTTTGGAGATTGATTTAGGCGGGCGCAACCTGCAACTTAAAGCTTGGTCAACCGCACACACCAACACCGATCTAACCGTATTCGACGAAGGCTCCAGTACGCTGTGGACAGGCGACCTGCTGTTTGTTGAGCGTACCCCCGCTATGGATGGTGACACTCGTAATTGGCTCAAGCTCATCCCGCAACTCAAAGCCATACCCGCCAAATTGGCCGTGCCTGGACACGGTACCGCTACACCTCAATGGCAAGCCGCGTTTGATAAGGAACAACATTATTTTGAGGTGGTATTGGCTGATATCCGCGCCAACATTGCCAAAGGCGTCACCATGGAAAAAACCATGGATAGTGCCGCCACCAGTGAAAAGGGCAATTGGGTACTATTCAACTCGGTAAATCGGCGCAATATCAATCTGCTGTATCCGCAACTGGAGTGGGAATAGCACCTGCTATAATTTCCCGTTTTGTAACCCTTTTGTTCGCATGTCATACGCAACGGAACCCTTGATGGAGAACGCACAGCGCCAGAGTGATTTCATACTCATCGCGCTACTAATTTCTATTGGCTTACACAGCACGGCGATTGGCTTTTTGCCGGGGTTTGGTAAATCTCCTGCCCCGCTGACCCCGCCGCCACTGACAGTAGAACTGGTGACTCCAGAAGCACCTCCCCCTCCGCCACCCATTAAAGAACCTGAACCCGAGAAACCACAGCCTAAACCGGAACCAAAACCAACGCCTGTTTCACAACCACCAAAACCCGCTCCGGTACAGAAAGTGCTAACGCCTGAACCGCCTCCAACATCGTCGCCACGGAATGAGCCACCGCCCACACCGGCAGCCGAAACTGCAAAACCTGTGGAACCTTCACCCCAACCAGTGATAGCAGTAGAGCAAAAATTTAACGAGCCACCACCCACATCTACTGTGTCAGCGCAAACCCCAGTTGCTCCGCAAGAGTCTGACGCAAACCACAAAGCCGCCATTGTTGGTTACGGCAATCAACTAACCACGGAGATGTCAAAAAACCAGAACTATCCCAAGCGCGCAAAAGAAAAAAACTGGACAGGTAAGGGCAGGATTTTATTGAAATACGATCCGAAGTCTAAAAAATTCAGCTATGTCATCTCGCAAACCAGTGGCAGAGCTATATTAGACGACGATGCGAAGCAAAATCTGCAAAATGCGCTGAGTTCGGTACCGCCTACTGGGCTGGTTGCGGACATCCCGTTCGAAGTCGAAATTCCCTTTGTCTACAGGCTAGAAATCTCTCAGTAATGCCGAAATCACGCTCTCTCCGCGATTTGCTACTCGCTCATGAGCTGATTTTTTTGCTCTTAGTAATTTTGGCTGGAACAGCTGGAGGTTACGGTATCCATCTATGGCGAGTTGCATCGAGTGAATCGGTACGTATTAGCCAACTCACCGAAGAAATCCAGCAAACACGTGGTGATTTATATCGGCAAATGAAAGAGTTATTTGATGCCCAGTTTCTTGAGGATAACGAAGCCAAAGGTGAATACGAACGTTACACAGTGGGGATAGAGCAGCATTTTCGGCAGCTCTTGCATCTAGCAAAAGGGAACGATGAATTATCTGCCATAACTAATATGCACGCGGCTTATAACGAGTTTTTAGCGCAAACGCAGGACTTGTTTAATCACGTACTTCCGCCCGATGCTGTGCATCAAACTGACTTAAAAAAGAAGCTTAACGGTGAGCTTGAATTAAAGGTGCTACACCAGTACGAAAGCGTCACTCGTCACGCTGAAAATCTACTAGCGCACAAACAAGAACAGGTGCGCCATAATCTTTACATAGCTGACCGCGCAGCGACGATTATCCTTGCCATACCCATGCTGCTGGGAATCGCATTACTTTTATTCTCCCGCACCTTTTTACAACGTGCCATTGCCCGTCCCATCGCCGCTGTATTACGCGCGACACAGGAGATCAGTACAGGCAAACTTCAACACCGTGCCCCCGAAATAGGTACCACCGAACTAGCCCAGCTAGGGCTTGCCATCAACCGCATGGCTGACGATTTGGCGCACAGCCAAGAAGCTTT
This sequence comes from Methylophilales bacterium, assembly GCA_021414145.1. Taxonomy (GTDB): domain Bacteria; phylum Pseudomonadota; class Gammaproteobacteria; order Burkholderiales; family Methylophilaceae; genus CAILHX01. The sequence goes on from JAIOOY010000008.1 coordinate 32,751, forward strand.
GATTAAAAGCGAAAAACAAGCGGCACAAGGTGCATTGGTGCCAGTGCTGGCGCATAACATCCGCAATCCGCTGGCGAGCATACGCGCTACTGCACAAGTGGCCGATGATCCCGGGCTGGATCTTAATATCCGCCAATCACTGAGCGACATCATTGCCACTGTAGACAGGCTGGAGCGCTGGACTGGAGCGCTACTCGCCTATCTGCATCCGCTAAAACCACAAATCACCAGCACCACATTACTTACGCTCGTAGATGGCGCACTGTCTTTACTGCAAGCCAAACTCAAAGAAAGAAATATCAAGATCGACGCTGCTGAACTAGATGTTTCTCTCAAAGCCGACGTTCATTTGATGGAGCAGGCGATTTACAATTTGCTGCTGAATGCCATTGATGCCTCGCCACACAACTCCATAATCGAAGTAATGGGCGCGGAACACATGGGGTTTGTGTCCTTGCGGATAACCGACCAAGGTAGTGGAATACCATTCACACCGGAAAATACTACTAAAAATAATGCACTCACCCCTGGCCCGACAACCAAAAAAATGGGCACAGGTCTAGGTATTCCGTTTGCGTTCAAGGTGTGTGAGGCACACCATGGCACTCTTGCTTTCAAAGTTGGAGAGAATGGTGGCACGACCGTAACAATGTCATTTAATACTACGTAATTGCTTGCGTTAGGCGCAAATTTTCACAACAATGATGGTGTTATTTATTCTTAAGTCGGTTTGTTAAATGCTCAACCAAGTTATCCCAGATTTCTCCCTCCCCGCAACCAGTGGCAAGACCTTTCAGCTATCTGAATATCAAGGAAAAAATATCGTACTGTATTTTTATCCTAAGGACGCAACCCCAGGTTGCACCACCGAAGGTCAGCAATTTCGTGACGCTTACAGCGCGTTTCAAACTGCCAACACCGAGATTTTTGGCATCTCACGTGATAGTTTGAAATCTCACGAGAACTTTAAAACAAAATTCAGTTTTCCTTTTGAATTGCTCAGTGATAGCGAAGAATTGGCCTGTAATTTATTCAAAGTCATCAAGATGAAGAATATGTATGGTAAACAAGTGCGTGGCATAGAACGTAGCACTTTTTTAATCGATGCCACCGGAAAGCTACGCCAAGAATGGCGTACTGTTAAAGTTGCCAACCACGTAGAATCGGTATTAGTTGCAGCACAAAACCTTTAACTTTTTGAGAACCTTTCGGATTTAGTCAATGGCAAAAAAATCAGAGTCGCCCACCAAACTTTTCGTTCTTGATACCAATGTCATGATGCATGACCCTTCTAGCTTATTTCGCTTTGAAGAACATGACGTTTATTTGCCTATGGTGACGCTGGAAGAATTGGATAACAGCAAAAAAGGTATGACCGAAGTGGCGCGCAATGCGCGTCAGGCCAGCCGATTTATTGAGGAAGTGATCGGTACTAGCCTCGCCAATCTCGAAGAAGGCTGCCCTCTAGCCAAAAATGGCAATCAATTCAGTAGCGGACGACTATTTTTACAGACTAATGTTACCAGCCTAGACTTACCCATGCTGGCAGGCAGCAAGGCCGACAACCAGATTCTGGGGGTGGTAGCGCAACTGCAAAAATCCTTTCCTACTCGCCAAGTCATTCTAGTCAGTAAAGACATCAATATCCGCATCAAAGCTCGTGCCTTGGGCATTCCAGCCGAGGATTATTTTAACGACAAGGTGCTTGAAGACACCGACTTGCTGTATACCGGCACCAAAGATTTACCACAAGACTTCTGGGATAAACACAGTAAGGAGATGGAGTCATGGCAGGAGGCAGGCCGCATGTTTTATCGCGTGTCGGGTCCTTTGTGTGAATCTATGTTGGTAAATCAATTCGTTTATTACGAGTTTGAAGCGCCGTTTTACGCCATTGTGCGAAGTCAGGAAGGCAACAGCGCCGTCCTAGAAGTACTCAAAGATTACACCCAACAAAAACACAACGTGTGGGGCATTACCGCACGCAATCGTGAACAGAGCTTTGCGCTCAATCTGCTGATGAATCCTGATATAGATTTTGTCTCTTTGCTAGGTCAAGCCGGAACCGGTAAGACTCTGCTAACTTTGGCCGCAGCACTGACGCAGACCTTGGACAAAAAGATATACAGCGAGATCATCGTGACCCGCGTCACGGTTCCGGTGGGTGAGGATATAGGTTTTCTCCCCGGTACCGAAGAAGAGAAAATGAACCCTTGGATGGGCGCATTGGAAGACAATCTGGATGTGCTGAATAAGACCGACGAAGAGAGTGGTGACTGGGGACGCGCCGCTACGCAAGATTTGATACGCACTCGCATCAAAGTCAAATCCATGAACTTTATGCGCGGACGTACTTTTTTGCATAAATTCCTCATCATAGACGAAGCGCAAAACCTCACACCCAAACAGATGAAAACCCTTATCACCCGCGCTGGCCCGGGTACTAAAGTGGTGTGCCTAGGCAATATCGCGCAAATTGATACGCCTTACCTGACAGAGGGCAGCTCTGGCCTTACCTATGTCGTGGATCGCTTCAAAGGCTGGCCACATAGCGGGCATATCACATTGATGCGCGGCGAACGCTCGCGTTTGGCAGATTTTGCTGCTGAGATTTTATAAGCTGTGAATCGCGGTTTTTACACCATCCTCGCGGCTCAATTCCTCTCCGCCTTGGCTGACAACGCGCTGCTGTTTGCAGCTATTGCGCTGTTACAAGAAATTTCCGCTCCCGCTTGGCACACCCCCCTGCTACAGATGTTTTTCATCATCGCCTATATCATATTGGCACCCTTTGTCGGCTCATTCGCCGATGCCCTGCCCAAAGGGCGCGTGATGTTTATTTCCAACGCAATCAAGTTCGTTGGTTGCCTTGCCATGTGGGCGGGTCTGCAACCCTTATACGCTTATGGCATAGTAGGTATTGGTGCAGCGGCATATTCTCCGGCTAAATATGGAATTCTGACCGAAATTTTACCTCCTGATTTACTAGTGAAGGCCAATGGATGGATGGAAGGCACTACTGTCGCCGCGATTATTCTAGGTGCCATATTAGGCGGCCAACTGGCCAGCATCAGTCCTCACGTTGCCTTGCTCGCTATCGTGGGGCTGTATTTGGCAGCCGCTGGATTTAATCTGTATATCCCCAAGCTGGCCATAGATCACAAGGTGGCAGAGCGTAATCCATTCTATTTAATACGCGACTTCTGGGTCTCTTTCACCACTTTGTGGCGGGACGAACAAGGCCAAGTCTCATTGGCTGTTACCACACTGTTTTGGGGTGCAGGAGCCACTATGCGCCTAGTCGTCATAGCCTGGGCAGCGGCCGCATTAAATTTTGGCTTGGAACATGCCACACAGCTGACTGCAACTGTTGCCTTAGGCATTGCCTTTGGTGCGGTATTTGCCGCGCGTTATGTCAAGCTTGAGGAATCAGTAAAAGTTTTACCAGCGGGCATAGCTATGGGAGTTCTGGTGATGAGCATGGTATTTTTGCGCGACTGGCATATCGCCGCGTTGATCTTATTTATGGTAGGTGCGCTTTCCGGCTATTTTGTGGTACCTCTCAATGCCTTGTTACAACACCGCGGGCATTTATTGATAGGCGCTGGACACTCTATCGCGGTGCAAAACTTCAATGAGAACATCGGCATCTTACTGATGACACTACTTTATACTTTAATGGTCAGAGCAGAATTCCCCGTTTTCTGGACAGTGGTCATATTTGGTGCGTTTGTGAGCCTGACCATGACCGGCATCTATCTACGTTACCGTAAATTACCCGCGAATATATCCTAGTGCAGCTTGACGTGAGGAGATGTACGTCGTGTGATTATTCTCGCAATAGTGTCCAATATAACCTTGCTCAGTCCGTGCAGAGCGTAAAGATGCATTTTGTATAGCATCCGGTACATAAAGCCAGCAAAAGTACCCTGAATAAACAATGCACCCCCTGTCAACCCACCCATCAAATTGCCTACCGTACTATATTTACCGAGATTGACCAAAGATCCGAAATCCCGATAGATATATTCCGGAAGCTTTGTTTCACCTTTCACCCGTAGCTTGAAAGATTTTAATAACATCGATGCTTGCTGATGGGCTGATTGCGCTCGCGGTGGCACCAGCATGTCACGACCAAGTGCATCTTTGTGCCCATTCCAAACGCAAGCTGCGCAATCCCCTAAGGCAAAGATATTGTCATCTCGCGTGGTTTGCAAGGTTGGTTTGACCATCAACTGGTTAGCCCAATTGGTTTCCAGTCCATCGATATCTTTCAGAAAATCTGGGGCTTTAATGCCGGCAGCCCACACAACCAGAGCAGCAGGAACCAGACGGCCACTTTCGGTGTGCACTCCTTTCGAATCAACGCGAGTGACTTTTTCTCCTAGTTCCAGCTGGACGTCGAGCTTTCTGAGTTGTTTCTGTACTTCAAGAGAAATATCTTCGGGCAAAGCTGGTAGTACCCTAGGAGCCGCCTCGATAATGCTCAGCTTGACATCACGGTCAGGGTCAACGTTGTCTAGGCCATAGGCCGCTAGCTGTCTTGTTGTATTATGTAGCTCCGCAGCCAGTTCTACACCGGTTGCACCACCTCCGATGATGGCAACATTCAGATGCCCCTGGTTAGTCACCCCCACTTGCGTGCGGATACAGGCATTAACCAGCTTGCGATGGAACATAGCTGCCTCAGATTGTGTATCAAGTGATACCGCAAACTCTTGTACTCCCGGGATGCCGAAATCGTTGGAGACACTACCTATGGCAATAACCAACGTGTCATAGTGGATATTCCGAATGGGAATCAGCACTTTTCCATCATCGTCAAAAGTAGGCGAAACACGTATTTGCTGGTTTTTTCTGTCTATGCCCTCAAGTGCTCCGAGGCGGAAATTGAAATGATGCCAGTGAGCCTGCGCAATGTAATCCAGCTCATGTTGATCTAGATCCATGCTGCCCGCTGCGACCTCGTGTAGCAAAGGTTTCCACAAATGGGTTGGGTACTTGTCAACAAGGGTCACCATCGCCTTGCCACGTTTACCTAATGTATTTCCCAAACGAGTTGCCAGTTCTAGGCCACCAGCCCCGCCGCCGACCACTACAATTTTATGTAGGGATTCAGTATTTTTATCAATAGTCATTCAGTATTTTTCTCATTCCCTGTTATCAGTAGCGCACACCAAAAAATAAGAAAGCGGCCATCGCTCACACAATGACCGCCAACTTGTATTGTTAACCGCGTTATTTTAACCAGGTTTTCTCGCCATCGCCTTTATATTCGGTACGAATATAAGCAATCACCTTCAAAATATCATCCGTGGATAAGCCGTCACCGGTGTGGTCTGGAAGCTGAACATGCCAGATAAACATGGTGCCGCCTGATGTTCCAGGAGTGCCTCCAGCGATAGTCTCAAACATACCCTTATCGGTAGCATTCTTGGCGTAGACCCACTTTTGATCAAATGCGCCTTGACCACCCTGAGTATTTTTGCTCAAAGAAGGTGCCATGATGCCTTCCAACTTGCCACCGTGGCAACCCATGCAGTTGTTAAAGGTAAATACTTTTCTACCCGCTTTTGCTGCCTCAGCATCTGCTGCATATACTTTGGTGTATGGGTTTACGCAAGTTGCGAGAAATTCCTTCGCTTGCGGCGTATCTTTATCGGATACCTTTATGGCTAAAGGGCTATCATCTTTAGTGGAGACTAGCTTGCACTCCCCAGAAGTGCTCGCTGATTTGGCTTCACCCCCCGCAACAGAACCTTCGCCGCCTTTGCTACAAGCAGTGAGTGCTGCGAGTACCAGAGTCAATACGATGAATTTGATGTATTGCATATTATTTCCCCCTAGAAATTAGCTTTAAGCTTTATAAATTCTTGTCTGCAAACAAGAAAGCGGCCATTGCTCGCACAATGACCGCTTACTTAATTATAACTACCAGCGTTATTTCAACCAAGTCTTTTCGCCATCACCATGGTATTCACTACGAATATAGGCAATCAGCTTTAATATCTCATCTGTGGTTAAACCGTCACCAGTGTGGTCTGGTAACTGATTGTGCCAGATAAACATTGTGCCACCAGAAGCACCTGGAGTACCACCTGCGATGGTTTCGAACATGCCCTTATCAGTAGCATTTTTTGCATAAACCCATTTTGTATCGAATGCGCCTTGGCCACCAAATTTACTCAGCGACGGTGCCATAATCCCTTCTAACTTACCGCCATGGCAACCAGAACAGCCGTTATAACCAAATAGCTTTTTGCCTCCGGGTTTAATCAAAGATGGGTCTTTTGCATAAGCTTTTGTATAAGGGTTAACGCATGTTTCCAGAAACTCTTTCGCTTCTGCGCTATCGGTATCGGTAACCTTAATGGCTAACGGACTACCATCTTTGGTGGACTCCAATTTGCATTCTGCGGCAGCATTACCACTGAACACCATTGCGCCACTTATCACCAAGGCTGACAAAATCAACCGAGCCTGCACTAATTTGTTACTAATCATGTCCTCTCCTCGTTTTGGGTTACTTCACATAATAAGCGGCTCAATGAACCACTATTTCACAACGAACTACCACCAGCTTGGTTGACAAGCTGGTGTCCGTTATTCGGTTTTTGGGATAGCTTCTCCACGTGATTCGTGTTGATCTTTTTTATAGACCTTCTCTACACTGTCACCTTCAACTACGGGTACATGAGGAATTCCATAATCATCCAGAATCTTCAAAATATCCGCTTGACGGCGGTCAAGTGCACCTTGAATCATCGCCATGCGTTCCTTGTCTTTTTTACGTACCGCTACTGAGATATTCCAGAACTCCTTACCTTTTGCATTCTTATTTTCATACTCTGGAATTTGCACAACGGTCAAAGGAATCTTGGCTTGCTTCGCATAATAACCCCCGATAGGTCCCCACACAATCGCCACATCAATGTCGCCCTTAACCAAGTCGTCAATCAAGAAACTGGCGGGCAAATTCAAATCACGCTGCATACGATATGGCCTGGAGTTCTCCATCAGACCATGATCAGCCAAAGGTCTAGTCGCTGGGCTTTCCTGAATAATGCCGATGAGACCTTTGTGTAAATCTTGGGAATCCCAATCCTTGATGTCGTAGCCACTATCTTTTCTAAACACAAACACATGTCCAGAACGATAATAAGGTTTAGACGTAAGCAATGCATCATTATCTGAGGTGGTGCTCATGATCACGTCACAACGATGTGCATTCAACGTATTACGTATGAATCCCATACGATCAAACCAAAACTGATAAGTCAGTTTTTTTCCTAAATCTTTTGCAATCAGTTCTGCAATTTTATTTTCAAAACCTTCTCGTTCTTTGTTGGAATACGGCAGGTTGGCCGGATCGGCACACACCTTAAATTCAGTTGGGTCGTCAACACGTGTAGCTTCACCGCCTCGCCCAGAATTAAGATCAAAATCCAGTCCATCTTCAGCAAACGCCACGTTCACGGTGAGCAACAGCAGCAACAGAGTTACATTAATTTTCTTTAACATTTTCATTCCTTCGTCGTTAATGAGTCGCACATTTACCCAGCACATATAAAAAGCACCCCGCCGAAGCGGGGTGCTTGTGTGACAACACTAACTTACGGTTAGTTCTGCTACTTGTAGTCTTGCGACTTCAAATTACAGAGAGAACACGGTCAGTGCACCGCCGCCAGGAGCAGCGTTGTACTTCGTCAGTTCTGCATAACCACCAGCAGCGCCAAGAGCGTCTGTTGGGTTAGTCATACCAAGGTTCATCGCCACGCCAGCCCAACCGCCG
>JAIOOY010000104.1 GCA_021414145.1 Methylophilales bacterium
CGGCGCTGATTAGCGTTACGCAAATCGGAACTCATTCCCGCGTGGTAAGGCAGTGCATCCCAACCCCGCGTTTTAAGCCATTCGGCGGTCTCATCCACGCGCTTGCGGGACAGACAATAGACGATGCCCGCGTCGTTGGGATGTTCTGCGGTCAGAAAGTCTTCAAGCTGTTTGCGCGCGTTGTCTTTGTGCGCGATGCGGTATTTGATGTTCGGACGATCGAAACTGGAAATGAATTGTCGCGCGTTTTCGAGCTGTAAGCGCTCGATGATTTCAGCGCGAGTAGGCGCATCGGCGGTGGCGGTGAGGGCAATGCGTGGAACACCGGGGAAGCGTTCGTGCAAGACCGTCAGGCCGCGATATTCGGGACGGAAGTCGTGCCCCCATTGGGATACACAGTGGGCTTCATCTATGGCAAACAGGGAAACGCTTATTTGCTCCAGCAACGATAGAAAACTGGGCATAAGCAAGCGTTCCGGCGCGACATAGAGGATGTCCAACTCGCCGTTTTGTATTTGGCTCGTCACACTATGTGCTTGATCGGCATCTAGGCTGGAGTTGAGAAATGCAGCTTTAACGCCCAGTTGTTGCAGCGCATCCACCTGATCTTGCATCAACGCGATTAAGGGTGAAACCACAACTGCCACGCCCTCGCGCAACAAGGCCGGAAGCTGATAGCACAAAGACTTTCCACCACCAGTTGGCATCAGCACCAGAGCATCGCCACCGTTGGTGACATGCTCTATGATGGTCTGTTGTGCGCCGCGAAAGCTGGTGTAACCGAAGATGTCATGCAGGACTTGCTGGGTAGAGCTTTGCTTCATGAGGGCGATGTTGAATCAAAAAAACAGAAGACTAACAGGATTGCAGCGATGTCTGGCTCTTAGTCTTGCTTAATTTGCGCAGACACTTCGTCTACCGCTATTTCTAAGGTAGAGAACGCAACCACGCGATTGCGTCCAGTCTGCTTGGCGCGGTACAAGGCCTGATCGGCCGCCGCCACCAGCAGGGCAAATTCCAACCCGGCATGCTCAGAATCAGCCACGCCTATGCTGATAGTGCTGTGTAAAAACTCACCGTCGAAGTTCATTGTGGTGGCTGCATAAGCCTGGCGCAGACGTTCGGCCAATACTACGGCGGCTTCTTCGGTGGTAGCTGGCAACAACACGCAAAACTCCTCACCACCATAACGTGCAAAATAATCGTCAATACGGACAGAATGCTCGGCAACAGATGCCAAGCGCCGCAATACCTCGTCCCCCACCTGATGTCCAAATTTGTCATTGACCGATTTGAAGTGATCTACGTCTATCATCATGACAGCCAGCGTTTCACCAGTCCGCGAGCAACGCGCCCACAGCTTAGCAGCCGCTTCTTCTAAGCTACGCCTGTTCAACACGCCGGTCAGTGCATCACGGGAAGCAAGACTTTGCAAATCTACTGCCAAGCGATAATTCAGCATCAATACAAAACCAAATGTCAGGCACAGTTGCATCATGCTTGCGCCAAAAAAAGTGAGGGGATTGATGGGGATTGAGGCGTAGAGGTTATATGCATCTGGCGGGGTCACGTAAACCGTAATGCTTCTTTCCAAAAAAACCACTGTCAAAACAGCAAAGCAGATACCAGTAAACCAATAGGCCGTCCGAAGGGGCTGTTCGATACGGATCAATAGGCTTCGAGCCGCCATTCCATTGATGACGGCATACACCAAGGAGTTTGCAATGGCACGGCTATGCGTACTGGGTTCTATAACCGAAAAAATGAGATTCTGCGCAAACAGCAGCAACATACATAGAGTAAACATGCGCCAATTACAGCGTTTTTTCTCGAATGCCTGAATCCCCAGATACTGTAAGCAAAACCCTGCACCCATGAACATCGCACCAAGCAAGATCGTCCAACCACGGCTCACCATTAGCGGAGTAAAGGTGAAAAAAAGCGCAAAACTGAGGCATAGACTAGCCAATGCCCAATAACGCACACCTCGCAGATTTTTTACTTGTAAACCCGCCAGCGCCATCAACGCAGATAGCAGCAGGGTTAAAGAGATCACCATGAATAACATGGTGTGGATGTCAAAGTTCAAGGTCTTAAGGGATATTTTTTAATTTTTTGGATTATGCGTCACTTGCATGCAATGTCTTTGTGAAAAATTACCTACGAACGACATTCGCCGCAAATGACTTTCACCTTATATAATCGCGGCCCTTATGCTTTCCAAACTCAATGACCCACAACGCGAAGCCGTCAAATACATGAGCGGGCCATTGTTAGTGCTGGCCGGCGCTGGTAGCGGCAAAACACGAGTCATTACTCATAAAATCGTTCATCTCATTGACAGTCATGGGTTTGAACCCAAGCATATCGCCGCGATTACCTTCACCAACAAGGCGGCAAGAGAGATGCAGGAGCGTGTAAGCGGGCTGCTTGAAGGTAAACCCAGCAAAGGGTTAACGGTAACCACCTTTCACTCCCTAGGTTTGCAAATTCTACGTTCGGAAGCACAATTGCTGGGTTATAAGCCGCGATTCTCCATTCTGGATTCGGCGGACAGCCTGAAAGTCATCTCTGACATCCTGACCACCACCGACAAGCAGCTGCTTAAACGTACCCAGTGGCGTATCTCAAGTTGGAAAAACGCACTCATGTCACCGGAGTCCGCTGCCAAGAACGCTGAAGATGAACTAGATGTCGCCAGCGCCAAGATTTATCAACTCTACCAGCAAGCGCTGAAAGCCTATCAGGCGGTAGATTTTGACGATTTGATACGACTACCGGTGGAGATTTTTCAGACGCACCGCGACGCGTTGCATAAGTGGCAGTTGAAACTGCGTTACTTGCTGATAGACGAATATCAGGACACCAATGCCTGTCAATACCAGTTGGTCAAGCTGCTCACCGGCTCGCAAGGACAGTTCACCGCGGTGGGCGATGACGACCAGGCTATCTACGCCTGGCGCGGTGCTGATATGGAAAACCTGCGACAACTCACCACCGACTTCCCACAGTTGCAGGTTATCAAACTGGAACAGAATTACCGCTCCACGGTAAGGATTTTGCGCGCAGCCAACCACGTGATCGCCAACAACCCCAAGCTGTTCGAGAAGAAGTTGTGGAGCGATTTGGGTGTAGGCGATCCGATACAGATACACCCCGCCAAAGACGAGGAGCACGAAGCGGAAATGGTGGCGATGAAGATACTCGCGCACAAATTTGAGCATCGCACTTTTTACAAAGACTACGCCGTGCTCTATCGCGGCAACCACCAAGCGCGGCTGATAGAACAACAATTGCGCCAGCAAAAAATCCCCTATACCGTCAGTGGCGGGCAATCGTTTTTTGACCGTGCTGAAATCAAGGATTTAATCAGCTATTTGCGGCTCATCGCCAACGAAGACGACGATCCCGCCTTCATCCGCGCCACCACTACACCGAAAAAAGGCATAGGCAGCACCACGCTGGAACGCTTGGGCGAATACGCCGCAGAAAGACATATTTCCTTGTTTGAAGCGGCTTTTGAGCCATCTTTTCAGCGCGACATGGGCAAAAAACAATTGGAAGACCTGATCACCTTCTGCGATTTCATCAACCGCATGCAGCAGCGCGCCCCCAGAGACCCCGCCGGAGAAGTGCTGCAAGACTTGCTCACCGCTATTCAATACGAAGCATTTTTATACGACAGCGAGGAACCCCGTGCTGCCGAGACCAAGTGGGGCAACGTGTTGGATTTTGTCGGCTGGCTGACCAAAAAAGGCACAGAGGAAGACAGTACTTTGCTGCAACTCACCCAAACCGTGGCCCTGATGAGTATGCTAGAAGGCCGCGAAGAAGGGGAACCAGATGCGGTAAAACTCTCTACACTACATGCCGCCAAAGGCTTGGAGTTCGGTCATGTGTTCCTGATAGGCGTGGAAGAAGGCATACTGCCGCACCATGCCAGCACCGACGTGGCAAAAATTGAGGAAGAACGACGTCTGATGTATGTCGGCATTACCCGTGCGCAAAGGTCGCTTACCATCACCTACTGCAAAAAACGTAAACGTGCCGGCGAATGGGAACATTGCGAACCCAGTCGATTTATTGACGAACTACCCGAAGATGATGTGCGCCACGCCGGCAAGGCATCAACTACCGACCCCGCCGAACGCAAAGCCAATGCGGCCAACCGAATTGCACAAATGAAGGCCATCCTTAAGAAGTAACCCTACAGAAATCGGCTACTTATATCCACCCTGGCTACTATCAGCCATTTACTTTAAAAAACAATCTGTTATGTTGAATTATTCCGACTCTAGACATACAATTTGCCAGGATTTATTCGCAGTTACGTGACCGCATTTTTTTCGATAACTCTTTTTACTTGATTTTTGGAGACTAAACCATGAATAAACGTACTATTTCAATTCTTATTGCGGCGCTGTTTGCCTCGACATCAATATTCGCTGCCGACATGCATAAAGGTCGTATGGAAACCTGCATGAAAGCCGCGCTCGCCAAACATGCTGGCGATGTCATCTCGCTCGAAGGTGAAATCGAGAATGGAAAACCCATTTACGAGTTCGACATTAAAGGCAAGGACGGTAAAGAGTGGGAAGTAGAATGCGATGCCAAAAGTGGCAAAGTAACCGAAGAAGAGCAGGAGGTTGCTAATGCCAACGACCCTGCATTCAAGGAAAAAGCCAAAATCACCCAAGATGAAGCTAAAAAAGTAGCACTGGCTAAATTTGCAGGTGAAGTCGTTGAGAGCGAGTTATCAATTGAATCCGATGGCACTGCTTCTTACGAATTTGACATCAAAACCAAAGACGGCAAAGAGATGGAAGTGGAAGTGGATGCGGCTAGCGGAAAAATTGTTGAAACCGAAGAGGAAACATTTCAAATTGGTGTAGATTGATCATTAGAATTTAGCTTCTAGTCTAAAACGGCATTCCACTGGAATGCCGTTTTTTATTTTAAAAAAGCTGTTAATGGCTTTATATAGACCTTACGCTGGTAAAATGCATTCATGCCACTCATTACGTTAGACAACGCCCACCTCGCATACGGTCTCACTCCCTTACTTGATAAAGTGCAATTCCAACTCGATGCCGGAGAGCGCGTTGGTTTAATCGGACGAAATGGTACTGGCAAATCCAGCCTGCTCAAAGTCATTGCGGGAGAGAACAAGCTGGATGATGGCACGGTATGGCGTGCTCCCAATGCGCGCATAGCTTATGTACCGCAAGAGCCGCCTCTAGACCCGGACCACACGGTGTTCGAGGCAGTCGCTGCGGGGTTAGGCAAAGTGCACCAACTGTTGGTGGATTACCACGCAGTGACCGTAGCTCTATCTCACGCTAACGCTGATACCGATGCGCTGCTGGAGAAAATGCAGCATTTGCAACACGACTTGGACAGCGAAAACGGCTGGCAGGTACAAAGTCGCATCGAAACCGTCATTACCCAGCTCAAACTACCTGCTGATTCCCCTGTTTCCAGCTTATCCGGCGGCTGGCGTAAACGCGTGTCACTGGCACAAGCGCTAGTAGCAGAACCTGACGTACTGCTGCTGGACGAACCAACCAACCACTTGGATATGGAAGCGATTCAGTGGCTGGAGGAGTTGCTAATCAACTTCAAGGGTTCGGTGCTGTTCATCACTCACGACCGTAGTTTTCTTGACAGACTAGCCACGCGCATCACCGAACTTGATCGTGGCGTGTTGACAGACTTTCCTGGTACGTTTGCCGAATATCAAATCAAAAAAGTCGAGTTGTTAGCCATTGAAGCCGACCAAGCTGCCAAGTTCGACAAGTTTTTAGCGCAAGAAGAAGTATGGATACGTCAAGGCATCAAGGCGCGGCGCACCCGTAACGAGGGTCGGGTAAGGCGGCTGGAAGCACTTCGCCGTGAGCGCGCCGCGCGCCGCGAACGGCTTGGGCAAGTGTCGTTAGCGATTGATAGTGGCGAACGCTCTGGCAAGCTGGTAGCTGAACTCACCCATGTAGCCAAGGCTTTTGGCAGCAATGTCATCATTCGTGACTTCTCAACCCGTATCTTACGCGGTGACCGTATTGGCCTGCTGGGGCCAAACGGCGTAGGTAAATCCACTCTGCTCAAACTGATTTTGGGCGAATTGAAGCCTGACAGTGGCACAGTTGAGCGCGGCACCAAAATGACCGTGGCCTATTTCGACCAAATGCGCGATCAGCTGGACGAAGAAGCCACCTTGAGCGACACCATCAGCCCGGGGGCGGATTTCATCCAGATTGGTAACGAACGCAAACACGTCATTAGCTACCTGGAAGACTTTTTGTTTCCTCCACAACGTGCGCGTGCGCCAGTCAAGTCTCTTTCCGGCGGCGAGCGCAACCGCTTGCTGCTGGCGCGCTTATTCAGCCAACCCGCCAACGTTCTGGTGCTGGACGAGCCGACTAACGACCTCGACATCGAAACGCTGGAACTGCTGGAAGCACTATTACAAGAATTCAACGGCACGCTGTTCTTGGTAAGTCACGACCGTACTTTCTTGGAAAACGTGGTCACCCAGGTGATTGCGTTTGAGGGCGATGGAAAGTTGACCGAGTTTGGCGGTGGCTTTGACGATTGGCAGCGCTTTCAGTTAGCACGAGCAGCCGAGACCAAGCTTCAAACAAACAGCAAAACACCAGCTGCCAAAACGGTGACCACACAGAAAACTCGCTTGAGCTTTAAGGAAACTAAAGAGCTGGAATTTCTGCCTGTCCGCATAGAAACACTGGAAACCGAGCAAGCACAAATCAATGCCCTGCTTGCCGATGGCACTGTGTATCGTAACGATCCTGCCACCGCTAAGGTTTCCCAGCTCAGGCTGGCTGACTTGGCGACAGAAATCGAAAATGCTTTGGCGCGTTGGGAAGAGCTGGAAAACAAGCAAGCTTGATTCACCGCACTTAAGTAAGCACAATCCTAAAGATGGAAAGAAGAAAACTTCTCGTCACTGGCTGCGGGCGCAGCGGTACACGGTATGCCGCGATGGTATGGCAAAGCTGTGGACTCGACATACGCCACGAGCGCCCCATGCCGCCTGACGGTTTGATGGGAGCCGATGGAATGGCTTCGTGGTACATGGCACTTGAGGAATCCAATCCGCCACCACCGCATGGCCCCAGCCGCGCCAATTATCAGTTTGATCACGTCATCCACCAAGTCCGACATCCCTTGCTCGCCATCGCTAGTGCTGCGCAATTCATATTTAGCCACGACCCGCGACCAAGAATCTATATCATGCAAAACGTCCCTGAAATCCATTTGAAAGCGCATGAAACTAAGCTTGATATCACTTCCCAAAAGTTTCTATTAGCCATGCGTTACTGGCTACACTGGAATTTGCTGGCCGAACGCTCTGCTCATCGTACTATTCAAGTTGAACAACTATTGGAAAAAATCCCCGAATTGCTGGGGTGGATGGATATCAAAAATACTCAAATGAACGCAGATAAAATCCCTAAAGATACCAACCGCCGTAGCGATTATCTAAAAAACGAAACTATCTGGACAATTACTTGGGAACAAATGTCTATGCTGGAGCCAACTCTCTGTCTTGCTATCGCTCAACTCGCCGAGCGATATGGTTACAGCACATCATAGAATCCAACCTAAGCCAATCAAAGTCTTAATTTTGGGTTCCAAAAAAAACCTGTATTGCAGTAGAATGCGCTTTAGGCATCCACATTGATGAGGTAACTTACCATGGCAGAAAACAAAAAATACCGTTTAGTCACCCGCAGCGATTTCGACGGCCTCGTCTGCGCCGTACTGCTGGAGCATCTGAACATGATCAACGACATCTTGTTTGTGCATCCTAAAGACATGCAAGACGGCAAAATCAGCATTGGTCCTGATGACATCACCACCAACCTGCCCTATGTTGCAGGTGCACACTTGGTGATAGACCACCACTCCTCAGAGGCCGAGCGCAATCAAGCGGCGAGCAATTACATCATGCATCCTGATGCACCATCAGCAGCGCGCGTAGTGTATGACCATTTTGGCGGCAGAAAAGCTTTTCCCGCCGAATGGCACGACATGATGTCCGCAGTAGATAAAGCCGATGCGGCACAGTTCAGCAAGGATGAGGTACTCAATCCAACTGGCTGGGTACTGCTGAATTACCTGATGGACTCACGCACTGGCTTGGGTCGTTTCCGTGACTTCCGTATCTCCAATTATGCTCTGATGATGGATCTGATTAAGTACTGCAAAGATCATACCATCGACCAGATCATGCAACTTCCAGACGTGAAAGAGCGTGTAGATCTTTACAACGAACATCGTGCTAAGTTTGAAGATCAACTCAAACGTTGCTCCAAAATTCATGGCAACTTGGTGGTGTTGGATTTGCGCAATGAAGACACGATCTACGCTGGTAATCGTTTCCTGATTTACGCGCTGTTCCCACAAACCAACATTTCCATCCATGTTTTGTGGGGAGTGCAAAAACAAAACACCGTATTTGCCACCGGCAAGTCTATTTTGAACCGTACATCCAAAACCGACATCGGCGCACTAATGTTGAAATATGGTGGTGGCGGTCATGAAAATGCAGGCACCTGCCAAATCGCCAATGACAAGGTGAATGATGCGCTGAAGGAAATTAGCACCAAGATTCAAGCCGATGGTTAATCTGGTTTGCTAACGCTATACGGCATTCCTAACTGCAACACGGTCAAAAAAGCGCGCCTCTGGCTACAAACCAGAGGCGTTATTTTTGCATTTCACGACTTCAAAAAAGACGGTGTAACTGGAGAATTATTAAGTGAGTGGCTCCAGCAGACCTCTTGGGACAAACTGGTTAACCGTGCAGGCATGACTTGGCGGGGGCTGTCAGACGAAGGCAAGGCCGAAGTATTTGATAACAGTTCGGCAACCAAACTGATGCTGGAAAAACCTTCCGTTATAAAGCGTCCTGTTTTAGTTAAGGACGGAACCATCCTACATCTCGGATTCGATGAAGCCAATTACCAGAAAACATTTCCAACATGAGCAAAACTCTAGAATTATCCAAACAACTCATCGCCCGCCGTTCACTCACTCCTGACGACGCTGGCTGTCAGGAAATCCTGATAGAACGCCTGGAAAAACTTGGCTTCAACATAGAAAAAATGCGCTTCGGCAACGTGGATAATTTCTGGGCGCGGCGAGGAACCTCAAGCCCTCTAATAGTATTTGCCGGGCATACAGATGTAGTTCCATCCGGGCCGGAATCACAGTGGTTCAGCCCACCTTTCGAACCCACTATCCGCGACGGCATGCTCTATGGGCGTGGCGCTGCGGATATGAAAACCTCTATCGCCGCATTCATCGTTGCTCTTGAAGAAATGCCCAGCAACCACCCTGGCTCTATCGGCCTGCTGATTACCTCAGACGAAGAGGGTGTGGCGGTGGATGGCACGGTGAAAGTTGTCGAAGTCTTGCAGGCACGTAACGAACTCATTGATTACTGCATCGTCGGAGAACCCACCTCAAACAAGCTCGTCGGCGACATGATCAAGAATGGCCGCCGTGGCTCACTCTCCGGTAAGCTCATCGTAAAAGGCATCCAGGGCCATATCGCCTACCCGCATCTGGTGAAAAACCCTATCCACCTTGTCGCACCAGCTATCTCCGAACTCGCCACGACCGAGTGGGACAAAGGCAATGAGTACTTCCCGCCGACCTCCTGGCAAATTTCCAACTTCCACAGCGGCACAGGAGCCACCAATGTCGTTCCAGGCCACGTTGAAATGTTGTTCAATTTCCGCTTTTCCACTGCCAGCACCCCACAGAGCCTGCAAGATAGAGTTCATGCCATTCTGGATAGCCACGGCCTGGAGTATGACTTGGAATGGGAGTACTCCGGCAAGCCCTATATCACACCGAAAGGTAACCTCTCAGCCGCCATTTCCGAAGCCATACAACAGGCTTATGGCGTGACGCCTGAACTCTCCACCACGGGCGGAACCTCGGATGGCCGCTTCATTGCTGACATCTGCCCACAAGTGATTGAGTTCGGCCCGCTCAACGCCACGATTCATAAACTGAATGAATGTGTAGGGGTAGCAGATATCGACCCACTGAAGGACACCTACAAACTGACTCTGGAAAAGTTGCTCAAGTAAGTGATGTATTCCTACACCGAACTCTATACCATCCGCGACTGGTTGCGTTTTACCGTCAGCCGCTTTGAAGAAGCAGGACTGTTCTACGGCCACGGTACGCAAAACAGCTACGATGAAGCCGCATGGCTGATATTGGCAGCGCTGCACCTGCCCATGGATACCTTGAACACCTTTCTGGATGCAGTCATCACCGAACCAGAGCGCAAGCACCTGTTCCACCTGATCGAGCGCCGCGTTACCGAGCGTGTGCCTACTGCCTACCTGGTACGCGAAGCATGGCTTGGGGAATACAAGTTCTATGTGGATGAGCGCGTCATCGTTCCGCGTTCCTTCATTGCCGAACTGCTACGCGAGAACTTATCACCTTGGATAAAAAACCCGGAAGAAGTCGTTGCAGCAGCTGATATTTGTACCGGTAGTGGCTGTTTGGCCATTCTGCTAGCGCTTGCCTTTCCGAATGCAGAAGTGGACGCAATAGATATTTCAGACGATGCCTTAAGTGTGGCACAGCGCAACATCAGCGACTACGGGCTAGAAGATCAAATCACTCCTATCAAATCAAATATGCTGAGCGCACTGACGGGTAAACAATACGATGTCATCGTCTGTAATCCGCCCTATGTCAACGCTCAATCTATGGACTCACTGCCACAGGAGTACCGTCATGAGCCACAACTGGCACTGGCTTCAGGCAGCGATGGCTTGGATCATGTGCGTACATTATTGCAATATGCCGCCGAATTTCTGCATCCGGCAGGTTTGCTGATCGTCGAAATCGGGCATAATCGTGCCGAGCTGGAGGCTGACTTCCCTAACCTGCCATTCACATGGCTGGAAGTCACGGCAGGAGACCAGTTTGTATTCTTATTAACCCGTGAACAACTAGCGCAAAGCAATTAATAGCGAGAGCACTATGACCACTTTGACCGAGCAGGAATCCGGAGACAGTTTTTTAGGCCAATTCATCCCCCTGCACTACCATCACAACATGCTGATGGATCAGAACCGGATGAAAAACTTCAAGGCAGCCATCGAATATGTGGTCAAACCCGGATACAAAGTGATGGAGCTGGGTGGCGGCACTGGTGTACTGTCATGGTTTGCCGCCGCTGCAGGCGCTGAAAAAGTCTGGTGCGTGGAATACAATCCGGAGCTGGTCAAAGAAGCGCGCCGCTTGCTAGCCCTCAACAAACATGGGGATAAGGTGGAAGTAGTTCACGCCAATGCCTTTGAATACCTCCCTCCAGAGCCAGTAGACGCAGTGATCTGCGAGATGATTCACGTCGCCATGCTCAGGGAAAAACAGGTCGAAATGATGGAATCATTCAAGCGTCGTTATCGTGAGCGTTTCGGCGCGGACATCGCGTTACCCACTCTGATCCCTACCGCCGTAGTGATGGCTGCGCAGCCACTGCATGAGGCCTACGACTTTGAAGGCTATCAAGCTCCCATTATCCAGTTCCAACAAGTTCCGGGCGATTTCTCTGCCACCACCGAAATGGCTGACCCGTCGGTATACAGCATCATGGATTTCACCGAACCGACCAGCCTGGATATTGCCTGGGAAGGCGATTTTGTGATGAAGCACAGTAATACGGTCAATGCTGTCCGCGTTGTCACCAAGAATATTCTTGCCATCGTGGCAGAAAAATCCACCACCATAGACTGGCTCAATCACTACCTGGCACTGCCACTGAACAACCCTGTCAAGGTGAATGCGGGGGACACGCTACGTGTCAGTTTCAAGTATCGCGCGGGCGACACCTTTGCGCCGCTGTTGAATTCGTTAAAAGCTGAGGTCGTTTAATTCCAAGCTGCCAGGAATTCGCGCCAGTGTGGGGCTGACTCGGCTGACAAGGTATCCCGCACCAGCTTGACCTCGCTCTCGTGTGCTTCGGCATTGAACACGCCGCGCATCAACTGGAAACGCAGGAACACCAGATAGGTGTTCACCACATCAGTCTCGCAGTAGTTACGGATGGCTTCGATCTCGCCATTCTTGTAGGCTTCCCACACTTTTGAGCCATCCAACCCCAGCTTGCCGGGAAAACCGCATAGCTGGGCGATCTCGTCCAGCGGGGCATTGGCCCGGGGCTGGTACATGGCCAGCACATCCATCAAATCCAGATGCCGCATGTGGTAACGGCTGATGTAGTTGTTCCACTTGAATTCACGGTCATCATCGCCCATGTCCCAATAACGTGGCGCCTGCACGCCATGCACCAGTGCGCGGTAGTGCAGCACCGGAAGATCGAAACCGCCGCCATTCCAGGAAACCAGTTGTGGCGTGTATTTTTCGATCCCTTCAAAAAAGCGCTGGATCAGTTTTCCTTCGCCTTCATCCGCTGAGCCCAGCGACCAGACTTTCAGGCCTTCATCACTGCGCAGCACACATGAAATCGCGCAAACCTTGTGCTGTTGCAGTGGTAGGAAATCCGTACCGTTTTTCTGGCGACGCTGATGAAACGCAATCTCCGCCACATCTGTGGCAGAAGTCTCAGCGGGTAAATCTAGAAGTTTTTTCAGGCCATCCGTATCGGGGATGGTCTCGATGTCAAAAACCAGTGTGGGGATCACTTCTTGGCCCAAGCTCCACCGGCATCCTGATACCACCAGCCACCTTGTGCCTTCTGAACCCAACGCTGGGCAAAGGTACTGCGGACTTCAGTCTCCCATTCCGGGTGGCCATTACCACTGGCGATTTCCTTGTACAAGGCGTTGCGGTCAGCATTCTCGGCATTCACCAGTGAATTAACACCTTGCCTGTCCTTAAGCGGCACAGCGTTGGCATCCCGCACCGCAATCAAGCCGTCACGTGTCAAACCCACCGCGCCGCTGCCATAATGTGCCGCCAGTTGACCGTGACGATCTTGCATACTGGCTTTGAGCTTGGAAATTGCAGGGGTGTTGACTTCCAGATCCGCCGCCGCAATCGCCAATGGCATGATCAATAACAAACATAGCGTTATCAATAGTTTTTTCACGTTTTTTCCTTTATTACTTGGTTGGTTCAGTAGATTTTTCTTGGCCATTTTTAAGTCGCCAAACTTCATCAATAATCTTGTCAGCCGCTTTTTCCGCTGCTGCTGCTGGGAAATAAACGTTGATGGTGACGCAGGCCGGGAGGGATAACACGCCCAACGCCGCGAATAAAACCATAAATCTTTGCATGACGAATTCCTTATTCAAGTTACTTAATTACTGGTTTGCTGTTGCCCTTGGTTATGTCCTGCACCCGCTCTAATAATTCTTTCCAACCTACGTTACGATTGTAGCCCAGTACGGTGATAGAAGGGATGCCGCTACCTTTTACAATGATATAGCCAGACGGTGTATCTTCTACTCCGCCCATGAGACAGACACTATTACGCAAACGGCAAGACATTCCGATTGCCTGATAATTAAACTTTTCAAAAAAGCTCAAAAAACTTCTTTGTATCGCCGCTGCAGCACCCGCTCCGCCGAGAGACGAAATATTTTGCACAGCACGCTGAGATATCTTTTTGGGGTAGCTGCCGGGACTACTATAAAACCGCGCGTCAAATTTGACTGGCTGCTTGCCGGATAGCTCCAATCCCTGTACATCACCGTCTAGCCGCCCCTCCATATCGCCGAATGAGAAAGTGCGAGTAAGCAGCGCCAAGTCCAGCCTGCGCATCGTGATGTCTGCCGACAAACGCGGTGCCAGACCCAATGGTTCATCCATCAACAGATTATCTACCTTAA
>JAIOOY010000084.1 GCA_021414145.1 Methylophilales bacterium
TACGTGAAAATCAACGCGGATTACAGAACCTGATGCCGGATTTTGATGCCCTGGTTTCGCGTGCCGAGCAAGTGTTGGTGCGTCTGGAAAACCTGCTGCCGCAGGCGCAGCCTGAACCCGACTGGAACGCGCTCGCCTGGCGCTGGCGCAAGAAGAACGGGCAGGGTTTCCTGCAGGCGGTGACGCATCCGCACCATCTGCAATTGCAGGATTTCCTTGGCATTGAAGACCAAAAGAAAACGGTTGTGCAAAATACCCGCCAGTTCGTGCAGGGCTTGCCAGCCAACAATGTGTTGCTCACTGGAGCTCGCGGTACGGGGAAGTCGTCACTGGTCAAAGCTTTGCTGACCGAGTTCTCCGCGCAGGGATTACGGCTGGTGGAAATGGACAAGCAGGATTTGACCGATCTGCATGACCTGACCGACCTGTTGCGGTCACGTCCGGAAAAATTCATCGTGTTCTGCGATGACTTGTCGTTTGATGCCAACGAGCCCGGCTACAAAGCGCTCAAGGTGGCATTGGATGGCTCGGTATCCGGGGTTGCGGACAATATGCTGATCTACGCCACCTCCAACCGGCGCAACCTGATGCCGGAATTCATGAAGGACAATCTGGACACCGACGACATCCGCCCCGGCGAGACCGTGGATGAAAAAGTGGCGTTGTCCGAGCGCTTTGGCGTGTGGCTGTCTTTTTACGCTTTTGACCAGGATGAATACTTGGCGATCGTGGCTTCCTGGCTCAAGCATTTCGGCATCCGCCGCATGACTCCGAAAATCCGCCATGCCGCCTTGCAGTGGTCGCACATGCGTGGCGCGCGCAGCGGGCGTGTGGCCTGGCAGTTCGCCCGCGACTGGTCCGGCAAACAAAAAATCCAATGACAGAGATCGTCAATGCAGCCGTCGCCGTACTGGTGCGGCCGGATGGCAAGGTGCTGCTCGGCCAGCGTCCGGAAGGCAAATCATGGGCAGGGTGGTGGGAGTTTCCCGGTGGCAAGATCGAGGATGGTGAGACTGCCGAGCAAGGCTTGCAGCGAGAGTTGGATGAAGAACTTGGCGTACGGGCGACCCGCTTCAATCCCTGGCTTACCCGCGTGTTCAGCTATCCGGAACGTACGGTCAGGCTCAATTTCTTCATGATGCGGGAATGGCAAGGGGAGCCTTTCGGCAAGGAAGGCCAAAATCTTTCCTGGCAAAATCCACATTCCCCTAGCGTCAGCCCGTTGTTGCCTGCCAATCAGCCGGTGATGGAGGCGCTATGTTTACCCTCTATTTATGCCATCACTAACCTGGCGGAGATGGGCGAGAGCCAATTTTTTGCGGCTTTGCAGCGACAGCTCGACAGTGGTTTGCGCCTGATTCAGATTCGCGAGAAGCAATTGTCGGCTTCCGAGCTGGCCAGTTTCACTTCTAAAGTGCTGGCAGCAGCACAGCCTTATGCAGCAAAAGTGCTGCTGAATGGCGATGTTGTGTTAGCGCAAAAACTGGGTGCGCATGGCGCACATTTGTCAGCGGCGAGGTTGATGGCAATGACAGAAAAGCCAGCCGGTTTGCTGTGTGGTGCGTCTTGTCACAACGCTGAAGAGCTTGCCCAAGCTGAGCAACTGGGTTTGGACTACGCACTGTTAGGCGCGGTGCAGCCAACGCCCACGCATCCTGATGTTGCAACGCTGGGGTGGCAACAATTCGCGGAGTTGGTTAAAAGCCAACCACTACCGATTTACGCCTTAGGTGGAATGAAGCAGTCCGACCTAGAAACCGCTTGGAAGAACGGCGGACATGGGATCGCCATGATGCGCGAGGTGTGGAAGGCTACTTGATAGGAAGCGTTACTTTTTTGCTTTCTGTCTGACCTTTTTCGTTCTCAAAAGTCAGGAGTAGCTCCAGTTTTCCGCCAGCAGTCAGCGGCTTTTTCAAATCAAACAGCATCAAATGAAACCCGCCCGGGGCGAGCTTGACGGGCTTTCCGGCGGGTAATTCCAGATGTTCCAGCATACGCATTTTCATCACGCCGTTGTCCATCGACATGGAATGTATCTCGACTGCGCCTGCATCGGTGCTGTTGACTTTGGTCAGGCAGCTCCAGTCACTACTGTTCAATGTCATGTAAGCCGCGCCTACCTCCTGCCCGGGTTTGGTGGCACGTACCCAAGCGTCGCTGATGGTAACGGCGGCTTGTGCGTTCAAGGCGCAAGCCAAAAGTAAGCTTGCAATTACGGTTTTATGTATCGAATTCATCATCAAGTTCCTGTTGGGTGGGTGCGACCGGGATGCGGTAGCCTTCATTGGCCCACACGCCCAAGTCTATGAGTTTGCAGCGCTCGCAGCAGAAAGGGCGCCAAGGATTTTGTGGGTGGTAAAGTGCTTCTTTGCCGCAGGTGGGACAGCTTACTTTTGGGGGAGCTTTTTCAAGTGACATCTTTTATAGGTTACAAAGCGCTAGTTCAAAATTTAACTCTAGGTCGCAGGGACGTGGTTTTTGGATGCCGTCAAACTGGCTGAATCGGATGTTAATAGCGTATTTGTTGGCGCTGATTTCAGGAAAGCATAGCGCATCTTCTGGCATCATCACGCGTAGCATCTGCGCCGGTTTTGCCCCGCTGAGCATTTGCTGATAAGCACCTTGATGGGCTTGGCAAGGTGTCGCTGCTCCACTACCGCGTAGGATATGCAAAATCACACGCAAGGCTTCTTGCAACGTTTGTAAAGGTGCAAACCAAGCTTGTAGCGCGGCTTGTCTCTCTGTCGCAGTTCGCCCCAACCAGTGATGATAGGATGGCACGTCGAATTCGCACGCGCCGCCGGGGATCATCGCGCGCTGCTTAACTCCCATCAGCCACTCGTTGTCGCGCAAAGTTTGCCCGATACGGCCATTCATGGTGCGTAACCCTAAGGCGGCCTGTTCTATCTCGGCAGTCATGCTTTTCAATACGTCTTCGGCGATGCTGGGATTGCCGGATAAGCCATTCATGACCAGTCGTTGTCGGTCAAGTTCTTGCAGTAAGTCGGATTTAAGGTCAGAACGATCTATCAAATCCAGAATTTGGAACATGATGAGGAGTGCGGAATGGTGCTCGAATTTATGTTCGCTGAGCGCGAAATGCTGCATTTTGGCGAGCAGATCCTCCAGCCGCAGCATGATGCGGACACGCTCGTTGCAAGGATAGTCATAAATGGGCACGAAAAGTCTTCTAAATCATCGGTTAATACAGTTAGATAAGTTATAACAGAATTTTGATGCGGATTATGAGTTTGAAACGCTAACTATGCAAGAGTTAGGTATTTTTTATGTAGCTCGGATACTTGATGATTGAGTTTTTCTTGTTCCGCATCGTTGGTAATTACGTCATCGGCGCGGTGTAACCGTTGTTCACGGCTAGATTGTGTAGCCATTATGGCGCGGGCTTCTGCTTCGGTTAGTGAGCTGCGAGCCAATACACGCTGTAATTGTTGTTGTTCAGGACAATCTACGACCAGCACGCGATTGATGATGCCTTCATAAGCGCCGGTTTCAAGCAGTAGCGGTACAACGACGATGCGGTAAGGTGCTTTTGTTGCTTCTGCTAACTCGGCCTTCACTGCTTCGCGAATGCGCGGATGCAGTATGTTTTCTAATTTTTTCTTGGCTTCAACATCAGCGAATACTGATTTCCGTAAAAGAGGTCTATTCAGTGAGCCGTCTTTTTGCAAAATTTCTTTGCCAAAAGCGCTCGCGATTTCCTCTAAAGCGGGTTGACCTACTGCGGTGAGTTGATGTGCGATGACATCGGTGTCAGTGATAGCTATTCCAAGACTGGCAAACAATTCAGCCACAGTGCTTTTGCCGCTGCCTATGCCGCCGGTGAGACCAATCACTAACATTAGAGGTATAGCCGTGAGATCGTTGAACCAAAAAACAGGGTCACGATGCCGCCAAGCGCCAGATAAGGGCCGAAAGGAATTTTACCGGAGAGATTGTTTTTAGCCGTCATCAGGGCGAAGCCAATTATCGAGCCGGTAACGCCGGAAATAACCAGCAATGGAGGCAATGCCTGCCAGCCAAACCAAGCGCCCAAGGCGGCAAGGAGTTTAAAGTCGCCGTAACCCATCCCTTCCTTGCCCGTGGCAAGTTTGAAGAGCCAATACGCCGCCCATAGCAGCCCATAACCCACGACCGCACCAATGACGGCAGATTGTAAGTCAATAAAACCACCTTGCAGATTAAACAACAGCCCAGCCCACAGTAGCGGTAGTGTGATGTCGTCGGGCAACATCATGGTATCTAGGTCTATAAAAGTAAGTGTGATGAGACTGGCTACCAAAATGAACGCGGCAAATGCTTGTAAGCCGAAACCGAACTTCCAAGCAATGGCTGCCGCCAGAAATCCAGTGAGCGCCTCGACCAAAGGATAGCGGATGCTGATGGAAATTTTGCAGGATGCGCATTTGCCACCTAGCGCCACATAGCTGATGAGCGGAATGTTTTCTAGTGCGGAGATTTGGTATCCACAGCAGGGGCATGCAGAACGTGGCGCAGATAGCGTATAAGGGGTGGGTGCAGGAGGTGGCTCTGCCCCTGACTTTTCTGCAATATGGCTTGCAAGCTCAAATTCCCATTCGCGTTCCAGTATTTTCGGTAGACGGTGAATGACTACATTGAGAAAACTACCGACGACAAGGCCGAATACGGTGGCAATAAAGATGAAAAATGAAGTTGGCATGTAGCCAGTATAAGCGCCTATTTGGGCAGTGCAAACACCATCAGCGCGTCGCCTTGTTTGAAACCAAAAATCTGGCTACCCCCTGCCGCGACCGCCACGTATTGCACACCATCAATGGCATAGCTAATCGGTGGTGCATTCACTCCCGCCGCAGCTTTGAATTGCCAAAGTTGCTTACCCGTGACGGTATCAAAAGCATCGAAATTGCCGTTGCCTTCGCCCGTGAATAGCAAGCCACCAGCGGTAGCCAACACCCCGCCCACCAGAGGATCATCGGTTTTCTGTTGCCAGTTGATCTTGCCTGTTTGCAGGTTGATGGCAGAGAGCAAGCCCCAGTGTGGTTCGTTCATGGGCTCTAGTGATGAATAACGAATGCCGGGTTTATTCACATCCGCTTGTGAGTCGGTGACACCGTCATGCAGGGTATAACGCACCGGCCAGTGGATGGCGGCTACAAATGCGGTCTGTGCATTTTCGTCTACGGCGGAGGGCGACCAATTCACCCCACCAAACACACCGGGGAAGATGCGCGTGCCATCGGCGGTGGATTTGGCGAACATGTTGCTTTGAGGGACAAAAGCGTCTGATTTCAGTAATAACTTTCCTGTTTCGCGCTCATGCACATAAAACCAACCTAGCTTACTGGCTTGCCCCACAGCAGCGATTTTTCTACCCTCACGCTGCAGGTCAAACAGTACCGGCGGGCTGGCCACGTCGTAGCCCCATTGGTCGTGTGGTACTTGCTGATAGTGCCATTTGATCTTGCCCGTGGTGGCATCCAGCGCCACCAGCGATACGGTGTAAAGATTATCGCCAGGGCGAGACACGTCATCCATCTGTGGCGAAGGGTTGCCAGTGCCAAAGAACAGCAAACCACGCACCGGGTCTATCGCTGGCGTGCTCCAGGCCGAGCCACCGCCATAGCGCCAAGCATCGGGATATTGATGAATGGTGGCGCGTTCTTTGGCGATGTCGCGGTTGAGCGGAATGCCATCCGGCGTGGTAGCGCTGAAGTTGCCCTCCCAACCTTGCGGTGGAATCGAATCAAATTGCCACACACGTTTTCCGGTTGCGGCATCAAAAGCCGCTAAAAAACCAGGACGACCATAGCGCCCCGCCACCCCGACCACGGCACCTAACGGGGCATTAGGCGTGGCTTTTTCAAGATGTAAGCCGTAACCCACACCGGTAATGCCCACAATCACTTTGCCTTGATAGACCACCGGTGCCATGGCAATACCTACCCCGGTGGCGCCGCTCACATTGTCTTTTTTCAACGGGTCGCTATCGCGCAAGGAATCGGCGACCTCGGCGTTATTCGCCAGCCCGTCGTTCGCCGCATCAATATCCCATAACACCTTGCCGGTCTTGGCCTCCAGTGCGATCAGTCGCGCGTCCACCGTGCCGATGAATACCTTACCGTCACTTACCGCCACCCCGCGATTCGCAGGACCACAGCACATGGGGTAATCCTTTTTGCGCTGATGTTCATAGCGCCACAGCTGATGACCATCTCGCGCATCCAGCGCCACCACATGGTTGAACGGCAGCGACAGATACATCACGCCATCCACCACGATGGGCGTGGCTTGGAAGGTAGAGTTGATCCCGCTGTTATACGTCCAGCGATGCGCCAGTTTGGCGACGTTATCGCGGTTGATCTGGCTTAAATTCGAAAACCGCTGGTTACTGTAATCACGCCCATAGCTAGGCCAGTCTTGGTTAGTCGATTGGTTCATGGGCTGTGTGGCACAAGCGGCAAGCAGTGCGAACAGCGGCGCGTAGGTAAGGAGTTTTTTCATCATCGAGCGTATTTCCAAAAATTGTTCCGGACATTGTAAAACTAATTTGAAACGAGGGGTAGACAGATTTGTCTAGGCGGCACGAAGTGAATCCACAATATCCATTCTTG
>JAIOOY010000085.1 GCA_021414145.1 Methylophilales bacterium
ACTGGTAGGACCTTCGATGGTGACATGCGCCCCTATTGTGGTGCCTGCGCCTATTGTCACATCAGCGCTGATAATGGAATACGCGCCCACCTTTACATCCGGGGCGAGTTGAGCTTTTGCGTCAATAATGGCGGTAGGATGAATCACTTAAATACTAGTTATTTAATCATTCTCAAGGTACACAGCAGGCTAGCTTCTGCCACCACTTCATCATCTACAAAAGCCTTTCCGGAATACTTCCAGATACCACGCATGATGCGATCAATTTTGACCTTGAGGATAAGCTGATCACCCGGTGAAACCGGCTTTTTGAAACGTACGTTATCAATACCCGCAAAGTAATACACTGAATCGTCAGAAGGTTTGCTGCCCATGGTTTTGAACGATAGTACAGCCGCCGCCTGTGCCATGGCTTCCACAATCAGCACGCCAGGCATCACCGGAAAATAGCTGAAATGTCCGGGGAAAAAAGGTTCATTGATAGTGACATTTTTCACAGCCACGATTTCTTTGTTTTCTTCCAAGGAGATTACCCTGTCTATCAACAAAAATGGATAGCGATGTGGCAAATAGTCAAGAATCTCGTGGATGTCCATGCTGCTCATGTTTTTTGTTCCTTTAGGCTCTTCAACTCTTTTAGTTGCTTCAATTCTTTTTCTAGGTTTGCCACGCGTTCAACCAACACATTTAACTGGCGTATATGCACCGCGGTCTTGATGCCATCTTCATGCGCCTGCAAAGGCAGCAACGCGGTATACACCCCAGCTTGCGGCAGAGACCTCGTCACCATGCTGCCAGGAGAAATAGTAACGTTGTCGGCAATTTCAAGATGCCCCAGAATCATCGCTGCCCCACCTATTTTACAATGCCGCCCTATACGGGCGCTGCCAGCGATGCCTACACAACCCGCGATGGCAGTATGCGCGCCTATGCGGCAGTTGTGGGCGATTTGTATCTGGTTATCCAACTTCACACCATCTTCGATGACGGTATCATCCAGTGCACCGCGATCTATAGTGGTATTCGCACCAATTTCAACACTGTCTCCTATCATCACGCGGCCAATTTGCGGGATTTTGATCCACTGCCCGGCGTCCTCAGCAAAACCAAAACCGTCGCCGCCTATCACTACGCCTGAATGCACGACACAATCACGTCCCACCTGACAGTGGTGATACACCGTGACATGAGGATATAAGCGGCTTCCAGTTCCAATCACTGCATCACGGCCAATGAAACAAGCGTTGCCGATAATGGCACCCTCGCCTATCACTGCGCCAGCTTCAATCACAGCGTATTCCCCCACACTGGCGCTAGCGGCTACTTTGGCATCAACTGCCAGCGAGGCAGAAGAAGCAATGCCTGCTGGTGTGCTTTCTGTGTTGAACAACGCAGCAACTCGAGCGTAGTAAGCATAAGGATTATCCACCACAATGCGCGGCAAGGATGTGACATCAGTATGCGCAGCAGACAATAAAATAGCACCCGCACGGGTGCTATTGAGTTGAGACAGATATTTACTATCGGTTAAAAATGCTATTTGCTCCGCATTGGCAGTTTGCAGGGAAGCCACCTGGCTAAATTTGGCACCACTGTCACCACACACCTCACCGCCTAGTTTCTGGGCAATCTCAGTTAACGTGAGGCTCGAGGTCATAACATCAAAGCTAGCTTATTTCTTACCTAAAGATTTCAATACCTTATCGGTAATATCGGCCTTTTTGCTAGCATAAGCAACACCGCCGTAAATAACCAAGTCATAACCTTCGGCCTCGGCCACTGCAGTTACAGCTTTGTTGATACGTTCTTGAATCGCCCCCAGTTCTTCATTCTTCCGCAAATTGGCATCTTCGCGCAACTCACGGGACTTACGCTGCAATTCAATTTTCATGTTGGAAACATCTCGCTCTTTATTGCGGCGATCCGTCTCTGACATGGTTAAGCTATCCTTATCCAAGGAAGTTTCGTGGTCTTTAATCTGTTTGGCCATTTTTTCCAATTCTTGCTGGCGCGCACTGAATTCTTTTTCCAGTTTCTTTCCGCTTTCTGCGGTTTGTGGGGCTTCCTTGAGGATTTGCTCCACATTCACATAACCTATCTTAATCGCATCATTTGGTGCGGCAGAGGCTAGTTCCACCATAAATGCTAAGCTGCCTATCAGCAATAAACGCAACAACTTGTTCAAAATACATTCTCCTGACTTAAGTAAAATTGGATCAATTAGAATTAAAATCCCGCCCCAAATTGGAACTGAATAGACTGCGTTTTATCGGTAGGCTCATCGTTAAGTGGCACAGCGTATACCAACTTAATCGGACCAAATGGCGACTGCCAACTGATTCCCGCGCCAGTGGAGAAGCGAAAACAGTCACTCGCACCAGAACAGGATCCCGCAGGTCGTATTGCATTAGAAGCTCCACCACCCCACACCGTACCGCCGTCAATAAAGGCTGACAATCTAAATTGTTTATTATCTTTTAAGTACGGAACCGGAAACAAGAGTTCTGCATTGCCTACTATACGACGCGTACCACCTACAGAAAAATCACTGCTCACGCCATTATCAATTTGAGTTTCCCTTGGACCCAAAGAGCTGGTATCAAAGCCACGTACAGAACTCACGCCACCCGCATAAAAATTCTTGAAAAACGGGTAATCGGCATCACCATAAGAACCAGCAATTCCAGCTTCACCATTCAGCATCAGGGTGAATGATTTGCTGATCGGTTTATACCAACTGTGCTGATAGGAAATTTTGTAATACTCCTGATCCAAGCCAGGCACGCCAAATTCCCCGTTTAATCTTTGCAATACGCCTTTAGTTGTGTAAATGCGACTATCCAAAGTATCGTGCGCCCAGCCCAAATCAAGCCGTAAGGTAAGGTTATCGCACGAAGTGCCGCCGCAATATTGCTTATAACTAGTGTTAGTCAAATTACTCAGCTGGGTGTAATCCAAAGTTAACCCACCATTGACGCTATCTCTTTCGTTCAACGGAACACCATAACGTACTCCTGCACCATAGGAAGAAGATTTGTAGGTGGCCACATCCAATGAACTAGAATCAACGTCCTTACGATAGACATCAAAACCACGACTGACACCATCCGGTGTGTAATAAGGATTGGTGTATGACAGTGAGTAAGTGGTATTGACCTTGCCAGTATTGACAGAGGTGCTCACGCGATTGCCAGTGCCCAAGAAATTAGCCTGATCCAAGGTAACACCCACTACCACACCTTCTGAACTGGATAAACCAGCACCGAACTGGATACTGCCGGTGGATTTTTCTGTGACGCTGACGTTAACGTCCACCTGGTCTGCCACGCCTGGCACGGCAGGTGTTTCTACATTCACGTCAGAGAAAAAATTTAAACGATCCAAGCGCTGTTTGGAGCGCTCAATCTTTTCTGCAGAGTACCAAGAGGATTCCACTTGACGCATTTCACGGCGAAGCACCTCATCACGAGAACGGGTGTTTCCGGCCAAGTTAATACGGCGCACATAGACGCGACGGCCAGGATCCACAAAAAAGGTGAAAGCTACGGTATGCGCATCTTTATCCACCTCTGGTACCGCATTGACATTAGCAAAAGCATAACCATCATTGCCCAAGCGGTCGCCAATGGCTTTGGAAGAGTCCGTCACGTTCTGGCGATTAAAAAGTTCGCCGGGAGCGACGACTATCAGGGGTTTCAATTCCTCTTCTGGCACCAACATCTCGCCCGCTAATTTGATGTCAGACACCGTATATTTTTCGCCTTCGGTAATGCTCACAGTGATATAAATTTCTTTCTTATCGGGCGTGATAGACACTTGCGTGGAGTCAATGTTGAAATCCATATAACCTTGGTTCATATAGAAAGAACGCAAGGTCTCTAAATCGGCTGACAACTTTTGCTTGGAATATTGATCGTCTTTAGTCCACCAAGTCATAAAATTAGGTGTGGTAAGAGAAAAGTTTTCTTTTAGTTCGTCTTCGTCAAAGGTGTTATTGCCTACAATGTTGATGGCCTGAATCTTGGCTGCATGACCCTCTTCAATATCAAAACGCACCGAAACGCGGTTGCGTTCCATCGGATTCACAACAGCCTTGACTGTGGCACCATATTTACCTTGGGCAAGATACTGGCGCTTGATTTCCTGTTCGGCCTTATCCAGTATAGCGCGGTCAAAAATAAGACCTTCTGATAAGCCAGCCTGAGCCAGTCCCACTTTCATCTTTTCGCTAGGGAATGATTTATTGCCCGAAAAGTCAATTTGTGCAATAGCCGGACGCTCTTGCAGAATCACCACTAGCACGTTGTTTTCTTGCTCCAGACGAACATCTTTGAAGAAACCCGTAGAAAATAATCCCTTGATGGCTTGTGCGGCTTTCGAATCGTCCATGGTTTCACCCACCTTGACCGGTAGGTAATTGAACACGGTGCCGGCCTCAGTACGCTGTAGTCCCTCAATGCGAATGTCACGCACCACAAATGGCTCCATAGCGGCTACAGCGCTTGCGTACAAGGCGAATAAAAGTGAGGAGAAATAACGTAGCTTCATAGTGAGTGTATTAAATGGCTTAAATCGTTATATAGCGCAACCGTTATGAGTAAACCTAGCAAAGCCAAACCTACCCTCTGCCCGATTTCCATCGCAGCATCAGAAACTGGAGCGCCCCTTATAATCTCCACCGTATGATACATCAAATGGCCACCATCCAACACCGGCACAGGCAGCAAATTCAACACTCCTAGACTAACGCTTACTAAAGCCAGGAATGCCATGAAGCTTTTCCATCCCAGTTGTGCAGTTTGACCAGCAAGATTGGCGATGGTGATGGGGCCGCTGACCCCCTTCCACGACACCGTTCCAAGCAGCATATTACCTAGCATTTTCAGGCTCAGTACCGAAGTGTCCCAAGTCTTGATAACCGCGTGGCTAAGAGCGCTGAGTGGCGGATAACGCACTTCTGTCAGATACTGTTTGAGTTCGCTTTCTTGCATACGGTATGCCGCGCCTATATGCCCCACCTTGACTCCATTTTGCAATTCAGTACTTGGCGTTAACTCTAGCTTCTCGACTTTTCCCGCCCGTTCAATTTCCAAATACAAAATTTTATTCGCACTTTCTCGCACACGCTGAACAAAAGCTTCCCAGCCCGGTACTGGCACACCATTCACGCTACGTATCAAATCATTCTTCATCAAGCCATCGCGCTGTGCTGCACCGTCTGGCAACACCTCTCCCACACGCGCCGCCATAAAAGGTCTGGCAGGAATAAATCCCATTTTTTCAAGTACATCCGTATCAAAATCGGCGCTTTGTAGGTGACTCATGTCCACACGATGCAGAAACGTCTCATTGCCAATCACCGCTTCCACTTCCACCTGTTTGCCCTTGAGCGCGTGTTGCAACAATGACCAACGCACATCTTCCCAGCTATTTATTTTTTTACCGTCGATTTTGGTAATCAATTCCCCGGCTTTTATGCTTGCTTGCGCGGCGACACTATTGGGTGGCACTTCACCCACGACGGGTTTCAGCTCGGCTACCCCGCTGATAAACAACACCCAATACAAGGCAACCGCCAACAGTAAATTAGCCAATGGTCCCGCCACCACGATGGCACTACGCTTCCATACGTTTTGACGATTGTAGGCGCGTGACAAATCCGCCTCTGCTACTGGCGCTTCGCGCTCATCCAGCATTTTCACGTAGCCCCCAAAAGGGAACGCCGCTAGGACAAGCTCGGTACCATCATGTTTAATAATCCGGGTGTATAACGCTCGACCAAATCCCACCGAGAATCGCAGCACTTTGACCCCGCACCAACGTGCCACGATGTAATGGCCGTACTCATGGACTACGATGAGTACGGCCAAAGTTAGTAGAAAGGCCAATAAGGTCAGCATTTAGCCTTCTCTGCCAACATTGCATTCACCGCAACTCGCGCACCTTCATCGGCCTCAATCACGTCTTCCAGCCTAATCACTTCGCGTATATCCAGATTTTCCAATACCGCTTCCAGCAAGCGCGGTATGTCCATAAAGGCAATTTTGCGTTCCAAGAATGCAGCCACTGCAACTTCATTGGCCGCATTGAGCAAAGCTGGTGCAGTGCCCCCTCTGGACAATGCTTCAAAAGCTAGACGCAAACAGGGAAAGCGCACCATATCGGGCCTTTCAAAATCCAAACGCGCCACAGCAAACAAATCCAGGGGTGCCACTCCACTTTCTATGCGTTCCGGCCAGCCTAAAGCGTGTGCGATCGGGGTACGCATGTCAGGATTGCCCAGTTCAGCAAGCACCGAGCCATCGTTATATTGCACGAGGGAATGAATCATGCTTTGTGGATGGACTACAACCTCAATCTGCTCTGCTGTCGCTCCAAACAACCAATGCGCTTCGATGACTTCCAACCCCTTGTTCATAAGGGTCGCAGAGTCTATGGTGATTTTCGGCCCCATCGCCCAATTGGGATGTTTCAGCGCTTGTTCAGGCGTGACATGCGCCAATTCTTCCATGCTGAAACGCCGGAAAGGGCCGCCAGAAGCGGTAAGCAATATTTTGGTCACCCCTACCGAGCTCAGACCACTCTTGAATGCGCTAGGCATACACTGAAAAATAGCGTTGTGTTCGCTATCTATAGGCAGCAGGGTTGCGCCGTTTTTAGCGACGGCTTCCATAAACAGATGTCCCGCCATCACCAAAGTCTCTTTATTCGCCAGCAATACGCGCTTGCCAGCTTGTGCTGCTGCCAAACTAGAGCGCATTCCAGCCGCGCCAACGATGGCCGCCATCACAGCATCCACCTCAGGAAATGACGCCACTTGTTCTAATGCTGATACGCCACATAAAACTTCAGTTTCCAAACCATCAGTCCGCAATGCGCTCTTCAACTGTTCGGCGGCAGTTTCATCCAGCATAACGGCATATTTTGGCTGATGTACCCGACACTGCGCTAATAAGGCATTCCACTTGGTGTTGGCAGACAAGGCATAAGCACGATAACGCTGCGGATGACGCGCAATCACGTCAAGCGTGTTCACACCTATGCTGCCGGTGGAACCAAGTACTGTGATGTTCTGAATTTTGTTAACCATAGTGCAGACCAAATAAATTGAAATAAAGAGGAAGGTGAAAAGCAAATGCAGCGACTGGCAAGGTAGGGAGCAGTCCGTCAATACGATCAAGGATGCCGCCATGTCCGGGCAAAATACTGCCGCTATCTTTCAACCCCGATTGGCGCTTAAGTAAGGACTCGAACAAATCCCCTATGATACTGAGTACGGTAATACCCCACAGCCCCACTACCCACCAAAGACTAAGGCTCTTAGCCCAACACAACAACAGACCATACAGCGTCACCGCAAGCCAAGCTCCTAATACGCCTTCCCAAGTTTTACCGGGGCTGATGGAGGGAGCAAGTTTGTGGCGACCATACGCACTGCCAGCGAAATAAGCGGCACTATCTGCAATCCATACGGTGGCCATCAACACTAATATC
The DNA here is from genome assembly GCA_021414145.1 of Methylophilales bacterium. Taxonomy (GTDB): domain Bacteria; phylum Pseudomonadota; class Gammaproteobacteria; order Burkholderiales; family Methylophilaceae; genus CAILHX01. The sequence goes on from JAIOOY010000085.1 coordinate 7,495, forward strand.
AGAGTTGGGCTGATACTACGGAGAGCAACAGCGGCCATCCAGAATGCTAGCAATAGCACAGTCCCCATGAGTAATTTGATTCCACGGCTTGATTGATGTGCTGATAGCAAAAACAGCGGTGCTAATACCAACCAGAACAAGGTACTCGCGAGAGTCACCGAAAACAATAAAGCATACTGCCCGGTTACGATGAATGACGGCCAAATGCTAGGTAGACAAGCGATGATAACAACACACAGCAATACAACGAATGTTTTCCTCCCCGCCATTTCCAACCCTATCAAAAGACCCCACTCCCAAGCAGCAACAGCAACAGCCACCAACATGATAAGCGCCCAAAGTAGATTGCCAGCTAGAAATAATGTTCCTAACAAACCAAGAGCCAACAAAACTGAGGTAATGATGCGTGTTTTTAGCATCGTTATGCCTTTAATTGCTCACTGGTACGTCCATAACGACGTTCACGCTGCTGATAAGAGGTTATGGCAAGCTGGAACGCTTCGCGATCAAAATCCGGCCACAAAGTGTCGGTGAAATAAAGTTCGGTATAAGCGAGTTGCCACAGCAAAAAATTACTCACACGCTTCTCCCCCCCAGTACGGATGAATAAATCCGGCTCTGGTGCGTAGTGCATAGACAGAAACGGTGCCAAATCTAACTCATCAAAGCCGTTTATCAATGCAGGATCGGCTTGCAGCATGTTTTGTACGGCGTTGCTCATATCCCATCGCCCACCATAGTTGGCAGCGATGGTAAGGGTTAAGCGCGTGTTGTTAGCGGTTAACGCCTCGCCCGCCTCTATCGCAGCGACCAACTTGGTATCAAAACGCGAGCGATCACCTATCATGATTAAACGAATCTGATTTTCATGTAACTTCGCCACTTCGCGCTGCAAGGCTTCCATAAACAAGCCCATGAGAAACTTGACCTCATCCGGCGGTCTACGCCAGTTCTCACTACTGAAAGCGAAGAGCGTCAGATATTCCACGCCACAGTCTATACATTGTCGCACCACGTCACGCACGATTTCCACGCCACGCTTATGCCCCATGACACGTGGCATCATGCGTTTTTTCGCCCAACGCCCATTACCATCCATGATGATGGCAATATGACGAGGCACACTGGTTGCGTCTGGAATATTTTTGGTACTACTGGCGAAGAGTGCCACTGGAAGGAGTTGGCGTTAAACCGCCATTAAATCAGTTTCTTTCGCCTGTAGAAGCTTGTCAACTTCGGCGATGTGTTTGTCGGTAATTTTCTGGATGTCATCTTGTGCACGCCGTTCTTCATCCTCACCAATCTCTTTGTCTTTCAGTAGCTTCTTGAGTGCATCATTGGCATCGCGACGCACGTTACGTATAGAAACTTTTGCTGCTTCGGACTCACCACGTACCAGCTTGATCAAGTCCTTACGCCGCTCCTCGGTCAGCATGGGCATCGGTACGCGGATAAGATCACCATTGGTAGCGGGATTCAATCCCAAATCCGCATCACGAATCGCCTTTTCCACCTTGGCGATCATGGGTTTTTCCCACGGCTGTACAGTAATGGTGCGCGCATCAGCTAAGGTGATATTGGCCACCTGGTTAATCGGCAGCATACTGCCATAGTAATCCACCTGCACATGATCCAGAATCCCAGTATGCGCACGACCGGTTCGCACCTTGCCCAAATCAGCTTTTAGCACTTCCAGCGACTTGTGCATTTTTTGTTCCGCGGATTGCTTGATGTCATTTATCATGGTTACATAACCTCCAATAAATCATTGTGATACAAGCGTTCCTTCATCTTCACCATCAATAACACGCTTAAGTGCGCCCTGCTTGAAAATGCTAAATACGTTTATTGGCATTTTCTGGTCGCGACAAAGAGTAAGCGCGGTAGCGTCCATTACCTTTAAGTTACGCACGATAGCCTCATCAAAGGTAAGTTTCTGATAGCGTGTCGCCGCCGGATTAGTTTTGGGATCGTCAGTGTAAACGCCGTCAACTTTAGTCGCTTTCAACACGATTTCAGCGTTCATTTCCATACCGCGCAAAGCCGCGGCGGTATCTGTGGTAAAGAAAGGATTGCCAGTCCCCGCACCAAAAATCACCACTTTTCCTTCTTCCAAGTAGCGCATGGCTTTGCCACGGATATACGGTTCTGCCACTTGCTCGATGTTGAGCGCAGATTGCACACGACTCACCAATCCGATATGACGCATGGCATCTTGCAAGGCCAGCGCATTCATCACCGTAGCCAACATACCCATGTAATCTGCAGTGGCTCTATCCATGCCTGCAGCGGCTGGGGCTACACCTCGAAAAATGTTGCCACCACCGATGACCACTGCTACTTGCACACCGAGATCCACCACCTCTTTAATCTCGCCCACAATACGGCCTATGGTGGCACGGTTAATGCCATAGCTATCCTCACCCATTAGGGCTTCACCGGATAGCTTGAGCAAGATGCGCTTATAGGCTGGCATGATGCTTAACCTTTGGACATTGCTGCCACTTCAGCGGCAAAGTCGGTGACAACTTTTTCAATGCCCTCACCCACTACATACATCGTAAAAGATGCAACGCTGGCATTTTTGGATTTGAGCAATTGCTCTATGGTCTGTTTGTCGTCCTTAACGAAAGGCTGGCTCAATAAAGTTACCTCCTTCAGGAACTTCTGCACCGTGCCATCGGCGATTTTGTCCAACATGCTGTCAGGCTTACCCGCTTCCTTTGCCTTTTCAATCGCCACTCGGCGCTCAGCCTCAATTAAAGCCGCATCCACACCACCGGCATCCAGCGATTTAGGTTTGGCAGCAGCAATATGCATGGCAATATCCTTACCCAATACATCGTCACCACCCACGAGATCCACCAATACCCCTATCTTACTGCCGTGCACATAGCTCGCCAGCTTGCCCTTAGCCGTCAAACGCAAGAAACGGCGCGGGGTGATGTTTTCACCAATCTTACCCACCAGCTGAGTGCGTGCATCTTCCACCGTGCCGTTGCCCATTTTCAGGTTGGCAACTGCCGCGATGTCGGCCGGATTGTTATTGGCCACGACCACGGCCAATTCACGTACAAATGCTTGGAAGTCATCATTTTTGGCGCAAAAGTCAGTTTCAGAATTTACTTCTATCATCGCGCCAGACTTGCCATCGGCGCTGATGCTGATGCCCACGGTACCCTCAGCCGCCACTCGGCCAGCAGCTTTGCTGGCCTTGTTGCCAAAGCGCACACGCAAAATCTCTTCAGCGCGAGTCATATCGCCATCCGCTTCAGACAACGCTTTTTTACAATCCATCATCGGTGCATCCGTGCGCTCACGCAGCTCTTTGACCATGCTTGCGGTAATTTCCGCCATGTTTAACCCCTTAAATATTCAATTCCACAAAATTCAGATACAAAAAAAGGGGCACCAGCCCCTTTTAGGCTTAACTTTAAGCAGTTGCTTCAGCCTCTTCAGCGGCGGCAGGCACTTCCTCTGCGGCCATCTTGACCACTTCAGCTATCGCATTAGCGCGACCTTCCAACACTGCATCTGCCATACCACGGGCATACAGACGAATAGCTCTACTCGAGTCATCATTGCCAGGAATGATGTAAGAAATACCATCTGGTGAATTGTTGGTATCCACCACACCTACCACCGGGATGCCCAGTTTGGCGGCTTCAGTTACCGCGCCAGACTCATGTCCAACATCAATGATAAAAATCGCGTCGGGCAAACCGCCCATGTCTTTAATGCCACCGATAGAGCGCTCCAACTTTTCCATTTCGCGCTTATATCCCAGCACTTCTTTTTTGCCAAACTTTTCAAAGCTGCCATCTAACATCATCGCTTCAAAATCCTTCAGGCGCTTGATCGATTGCTTGACGGTCTTGAAGTTGGTCAACATGCCGCCCAACCAACGATGGTTGACGTAGGCGCAACCAGCGCGAACCGCTTCTTCTTTTACGATTTCACGGGCTTGACGCTTTGTACCTACAAACAAGATACGGCCCTTGTTGGCAGCCAATTGACGCAGGTATTTGCTAGCCTCTTCAAACAGTGGCAGCGTTTTTTCCAGATTAACAATATGAATTTTGTTGCGATCGCCAAAGATGAATGGTGCCATCTTCGGGTTCCAGTAACGGGTTTGGTGGCCAAAGTGCACACCGGCTTCCAGCATTTGACGCATAGTGACTGACATGATAAATCTCCTGTAAGGGTTAGTGCCTCCACACACCAAAGTCAACCTGAAAAATTTAAGCTTCAGGCACCCTGTACATGGCGTGTGTGGGTATTTTAAAAAAACCGCCTTCTCTTCTGAAAAGGTCGCGTATGTTACCATAAGCGCCTTCATTGGTTCAATCCTAATTCAGCATTACAAGCTAACTCATGACCATTTCTATCAAAACCTCACAGGACATCGAGAAGATGCGTGTCGCAGGTCGTTTAGCCAGCGAAGTTCTGGACTACATCACCCCATTCGTCAAACATGGCGTGACTACTAACGAATTAGACAAGCTGTGCCACGACTATATGGTCAATGTGCAAGGCTGCATTCCAGCTCCACTCAACTATGCGCCACACGGTCATCAGCCTTATCCTAAGTCCATTTGCACTTCCATTAACCACCAAGTATGCCATGGTGTCCCGGGCGATAAAGCACTGAAAAATGGAGACATTGTCAACATAGACATCACCACAATCAAAAACGGCTGGCACGGTGATACCAGCCGAATGTTTTGCGTGGGAGAACCATCAATTCAAGCCAAACGCTTATGTGACATCACCTATGAATGCATGTGGTCAGGAATTCGCCAAGTTAAACCAGGTGCAACTTTGGGCGACATCGGCTTTGCCATCCAGCGCCACGCTGAAAAAAATGGCTATTCAGTAGTGCGCGAATTTTGCGGCCACGGTATAGGTCAAGTGTTCCACGAAGACCCGCAAGTATTGCATTACGGCAAACCCGGTGCGGGTCTCAAACTAAAAACTGGCATGGTGTTCACCATAGAACCTATGATTAACGCAGGGAAACGCGACATCCGCCAATTAGGAGATGGCTGGACAATTGTAACCAAAGACCACAGCCTGTCCGCACAATGGGAACACACAATCGCCGTCACAGAAACCGGTTTTGAGGTGCTGACGCTTTCTGACGGCACCCCTCCTCCTGCTTAAAGATGGTATCAGCACCCATCGCACGTTGGCGCAATCAGCTAACCTCCGGCAAGCAAGCGCTACGTACCAAATTTGAACGCGACAACAACACTGCGCAATTACTGCGTGGCAACTGCCGCTTGGTTGATACCATTTTATGCGACATCTGGGCGCAAGCGGGACTACCTCCCAATATCTGTCTAATCGCCGTCGGTGGTTACGGGCGTGGCGAGCTATTTCCGTATTCCGACGTAGACATTCTCATTCTCGCCCCTCAAGACGAACCTGAAATCAACCTCACTTTAGAGAACTTGGTTGGTATATTTTGGGATGTGGGTCTCGCCATCGGCCACAGTGTACGTACCTTGCCGGAATGTCTGCATGCGGCTCAACAAGACATAACGGTACAGACCAATTTGCTGGAAGCACGCAGACTCACGGGAAAACGCAGTGTCTTCGCTGAGTTACTATATCAAGTGCGAGAGACACTCAATCCACAAGCCTTTTTTGTCGCCAAACAGCAGGAACAAGCAAACCGCCATCGTCGCTACAACGATACTGCGTACAACCTAGAACCCAACGTCAAAGAAGGTCCTGGTGGTTTGCGCGATTTACATAGTCTACTGTGGATTGCCAACGGTGCCAGTTTGGGTGCCACTTGGAATGCCCTTGTCAAAAATGGCCTGTTGAGCAATGCAGAAGCCAAGCTCATCCGCCGCCATGAGACACGATTACAGAATCTACGCATTCATCTGCATTACCTCACCAACCGACGTGAGGATCGTTTGTTGTTTGACCATCAAGACACATTGGCCAGACAGTTGGTGAAACCGAAAACTAACGCCAAACAGCGACTTAGCGAACAAATCATGCAGCATTACTACCGCAGTGCGCGGATTATTCGCCTGATGAACGAGATTTTGCTGCAAATACTAGAAAAGCGGATTTTTGCGCGCGCTGAGTCCAAACCAAAGAAACTGAGTGCGCTTTTTCAAATACATGAAAATCAACTGGAAGCTTGCTCTCCAGGCATCTTTGAGCGCGATTCCGGCGCCATACTGCAAAGTTTTATTGAGCTACAACAACACCCTGAGTTAACTGGCTTTACGCCCGACACCATACGCGCACTATGGCATGCCAAGAGGTTAGTCAATACAGCATTTAGGCGCAACCCTAAGCACCGGGCGCAATTCATGCAGATATTGCGCCACCCCGATGGCATTTTACGCACACTACACCGACTGCACCGCTACGGCATTCTGGGGCGATACATACCAGCATTTGGGCGAGTGACCGACCAGATGCAACACGACTTGTTTCACGTCTATACCGTAGACGTACACACTTTGTTCGTGCTGGGTAATATGCGTCGCTTTGCTGGAGAGGCACACC